>DAICZI010000100.1:0-2061 GCA_027311205.1 Beijerinckiaceae bacterium
AAGCAACCCAGAGGTTTCCGGAAACCTCTGGGTTGCTTCGCTCCGCTCGCAATGACGGTTGGCTGTGGCCCTGCTTCAAGCTCGATTGAAGGAAATTGCGCTCGCTAGCGCTCATATGTCCATAATGTGTCCCATCAAGCACCCGTTAAATCAGCGGGTGTTGCACTTCAAATGTGAGATCACCCCGCCAAAAAATCCTCAATCAGCACCGCCACGCGGGCCGGTTCCTCGTGGGCGCAAAAATGTCCGGCGTTTTCCAGCCGCTCGATGCGCAACTCGGGCACCAGATCATCGAGGCCGTCGAGCAGCACGGGCAGCAGCGCCTGGTCTTTCAGGCCCCAGATCACCAGCGTTGGCACCGGCACGGCAAACGCCGCTGGATCAAGCACCAGCGCCGCCGCGCCGGGATGTTCAGGCGCGGGCGGCAGCAGCGGCGTCACGCGGTAATAATTCAGCATGGCCTCAAGCGCGCCTGGTTGCTGCCAGTTTTTGCGATAGGTCGCCAGCAGCGCGGGGGTGAGCACACACTGGCCCGATACCGGCTGGTTGAACATCGCGGCCAGCGCCCGGCCATCATCGGCGCGCAGGCGGTCAGCCATGCCCGGCATCCGCAGCTTCAGCATATAGAGGCTGGCCTTTTGCTGGGCGGGGTTGGTCGCCAGCGCATGCGCAAACGGCACGGCATGCGGCGCGTTGAGAATGATCAGCTTTTCGACCATGGCGGCATGGCGCGCCGCAAATCCCCAGGCGATGGCCCCGCCCCAGTCATGGGCAATGATGATCGCCTTTTGCCGACCGAAATGCCGGATCAGTGCGGCAATGTCGCCCATCAGCGCGCTGGCCTTGTAGGCTTCGACCTCAACCGGCTTGTCGCTGTCACCAAAGCCGCGCAAATCAGGCGCGACACAAAAATGCGTCGGCCCGAAATGCGCCAGCATCGCATCCCAAGCCCCTGAAAATTCCGGGAAGCCATGCAGAAACAGCAGCATCGGTTCCGATGACCGGAGCGCTCCGGACGTGCGATAATGCAGTTTGATCGAGCTATTCTGCGCGAAACCCGTGTCCATGCCCGTCTCCCTCAATTCCGCGCTTTACAAGCTTGCAGCGCCGCCTTAGCCTACAGTTTACATGCCAACTATCGTTCTGCAACGGGAAGAAACACAACGCCGCTCTCTGCCACAGGCGCCAGCCTTGCCTACAGGTTCCGAACGCGCCGCGCGTGCCGCGCGGTAATTGATCTCAGCGCAATTTGAAGGGTCGATCCCCATGTCTCCTGTTTCCAAGTCTCCTGTCCCCAAGTCTCCTGTGCATTTGTCCGTTGAAAATGCCGTGGCTTTGATCCGGCTCGATAATCCCCCTGTCAATGGCCTCGGCCAGGCCTTGCGCATTGGTTTCATGGAGGCCTTGAGCAGCGCGCAAGGCGACAAGGCCGTCAAGGCCATCGTCATCACCGGCACCGAGGGGAATTTTTCCGGCGGCGCTGACATCAAGGAGTTCGGGACGCCACGCTCCTACGCCTCCCCCAATTTGCTGGATATGATCGCGGCGGTGGAATCCAGCCCCAAGCCGGTGGTTGCTGCCATCAATGGCACGGCGATGGGCGGTGGACTGGAACTGGCACTTGGCGCGCATGGCCGCGTTGCGCTCGACAAGGCTTTCATCGCTTTGCCGGAGGTCAAGCTCGGCCTCATACCCGGTGCCGGCGGCACGCAGCGTCTGCCCCGCGCGCTTGGCCTTGCCATGGCCTGCAACATCATCATTTCCGGCGAGCCTTTCCCGGCGAAAATGTTTGCGGGCACCGGCCTTTTTGACAAAGTGGTGAAAGAGGATGTGGTCGGCGCGGCCTCGGCGCTGGCCCTGGAACTTGCCGCCAGCGGCACCGAACGGATCGGCCGGCTCGCGCTGATCGACGCGGTGGGCGTGAAAATCTCCGACCGCACCACCCGCGACATCGCCGACATCTTCGCCCTCACCGACCAGCAGATCGCCGAACTCGCCTGGGCCGATCCCGCGCTCGGCCTGCCGGACCTCACCACCGCGCCGGATCAGCTTCTGTATGAT
>DAICZI010000100.1:2071-6570 GCA_027311205.1 Beijerinckiaceae bacterium
AAGGTGCGCGACCGGGCGCTGGATCTGCCGGTTTCCGAGGCGCAGGGCTTCCTGCAATATGCCAAGGGCGCGGCGCAGGCCCAGTTCCCGCGCGAACCGGCGCGGGCTCTGGCCGTGGAGGCCATTGGCGGCGTGTTGAAGCCCTTTGAGGAGGGCATGGCCGCAGAGCGCAAGACCTTCATCAATCTCATGTCAACGCCGGTTTCCATGGCGATGCGCCATGTCTTTGCCGCCGAGCGCGCCGCCTCGCGCATCGCCGACATTCCGGCAGATACGCCGACCAGAACCATTGCCCGCGTCGGAATCATCGGGGCTGGCACCATGGGCGGCGGCATCGCCATGAATTTCCTCAATGTCGGCATTCCGGTGACGATTATCGAAACCAGGCAGGAGGCGCTGGATCGCGGGCTCAAGACCATTCGCGGCAATTACGAGAATTCCGCCAAAAAAGGCCGCATCAGCGCCGCCGATGTCGAGACCCGCATGGGCCTGCTGACGCCCGCCCTCGATATGGCGAGCTTGAAAGACGCTGATCTCATCATCGAGGCGGTGTTTGAAACCATGGACGTCAAGCGCGAGGTGTTTACCAAGCTCGACACCATCGCCAAACCGGGGGCGATTCTCGCCTCCAACACCTCGACACTCGACGTCAATAAAATCGCCTCTTTCACCAAACGGCCGCAGGATGTGCTGGGCATGCACTTCTTCAGTCCTGCCAATGTGATGAAACTGCTTGAAGTGGTGCGCGGCGAAAAGACCGGCAAGGATGTGCTTGCCACCGTGATGAAGCTCTCCAAAAAGATCAAGAAAATCGCCGTCGTGTGTCAGGCGTCTGCGATGGATTCATCGGCAACCGCATGCTGGAATATTATCGCCGCATGTCGAGCTATCTGATCGAGAAGGGTGCTTCGCCCGAACAGGTCGACAAGGCGCTCGAAAAATTTGGCCTCGCCATGGGGCCGTTCCGCATGGGGGATCTGGCAGGCAATGATATTGGCTGGGCGGTGCGCAAGCATCGCTATGCGCAGGGCGTCACCATCCCATTTTCGGAAATCTCCGATCGCCTCTGCGAAATGGGCCGCTTTGGCCAGAAAACCGGCGCCGGCTGGTACCGCTATGAACCGGGCAACCGCAATCCGATTCCCGACCCCATCGTTGCCAAACTGATTGCCGATTACCGGCACGAGAAGGGCATCAACGCCCGCAAGTTCAGCGACAATGAAGTGGTCGAGCGCTGCATGTTTGCGCTGGTCAATGAGGGCGCGAAGATTCTGGAAGAAGGCATCGCCCAGCGCGCTTCCGATGTCGATATGACCTATATCGCGGGTTATGGCTTCCCGGCCTGGCGTGGCGGGCCGATGTTCTGGGCCGACCAGCAGGGCCTTTATAATGTCGTGGCTCGCATGAAGGAATTTGCCGCGCAGTCGGAGGAGGATGCCAAATTCTGGCAGCCCGCGCCGCTGCTGGCCCGCCTTGCAGCCGAAGGCAAGAGTTTCAACGCCGCCTGAGCCGCGCCTCTATTTTCGGAGACACCCCATGAATGAAGCTGTCATCGTTTCCACCGCCCGCACTGGCCTTGCAAAATCCTGGCGCGGCGCTTTCAATATGACGCATGGCGCGACGCTGGGCGGCCATGTCGTCGCCGAAGCCGTCAAGCGTGCCGGGATTGATCCTCAGGAAGTTGAGGACGTCCTGTTTGGCTGTGCCACGCCGGAAGGCACCACTGGCATCAACATTGCCCGCCAGATCGGGCTGCGGGCAGGGCTGCCAGTCACCGCATCGGGCGCGACCATCAACCGCTTCTGCTCTTCGGGCCTGCAAGCCATTGCCATGGCCGCCCATAGCGTCATCGTCGATCAGGCACCGGTGATGGTGGCTGGCGGTGTCGAGTCAATTTCCTGCACCCAGAACGAGCACACCAACCGCTTCATGGCGCAGGAATCCTGGCTGCTGGAACATAAGCCGGAAATCTACTGGAACATGCTGCAAACCGCAGAAACCGTGGCCAAACGCTACAATATCTCGCGCGAAAAACAGGATGAATATGGCGTTCGCAGCCAGTTGCGCGCTGCAGCAGCGCAGGCGGCGGGGCGTTTCAACGACGAAATCACCCCGATCAAGGTGACGATGGCCACCAACGACAAGGCGACTGGCGCTCTGATGACAAAAGAGGTGATTCTCAGCGCCGATGAGGGTATCCGCGCCGACACCACTCTGGAGGGCGTCGCCAAGATCCGTCCCGCCGTGCCAGGTGGTGTCATTTCTGCGGGCAATGCCAGCCAGTTTTCTGATGGCGCATCGGCCTGCGTCATCATGAATGGCAAGCTGGCCCAGCAGCGCGGCATCAAGCCGCTCGGCATTTTCCGTGGTTTCGCGGTCGCCGGCTGCGAGCCTGATGAAATGGGTATTGGCCCGGTATTCGCCATTCCGCGGCTGCTCGCCCGCCACAATCTCAAAATCGAGGACATTGACCTCTGGGAATTGAACGAGGCCTTTGCGGTGCAGGTGATCTATTGCCGCGACAAGCTCGGCATTCCCGATGACCGGCTCAATGTTGATGGCGGCGCGATTGCCGTTGGCCATCCCTATGGCGTTACCGGCGCGCGCCTCACCGGCCATGCCCTGATCGAGGGGCGGCGGCGCGGCGCGAAACTCGCGGTCGTCACCATGTGCATCGGCGGCGGCCAGGGTGCGGCTGGCCTGTTTGAAATTCTTCCCTGAGGATTGAGCCAGAGGATTCAGCCATGAGTGTCATGTCTTTGTTTGATCTGCGTGGCAAGGTCGCCCTGGTCACCGGCGGCTCGCGCGGCCTGGGGCTGCAGATGGCCCATGCGCTTGGTGAGGCGGGCGCAAGTCTGGCTTTGGTCGCCCGCAAGCCCGATGAACTCGCAAGCGCCAAAGCCGAACTGGAAACCAGGGGGTACACCGCCAAAATCTACCCCGCCGATCTTTCCAAACGCGCCGTTATCGCGCCTTTGGTTGATGCGGTGATGAAGGATTTTGGCCACATCGACGTGCTGCTCAATAATGCCGGTGCGTCCTGGGGCGCACCGGCGGAAGATTATCCCGACGAAGCCTGGGACAAGGTGATGGATTTGAACATCACCGCCATGTTCATGCTGACGAGGGCCGTGGCGCGCGCTGCGATGATCCCGCAGAAATCCGGCGCGATCATCAACATTGCCTCCATCGCCGGGCTGCGCGGCAATCCCGAAGCGATGAAGACCATTGCCTACAACACATCGAAAGGCGCGGTGGTGAATTTCACGCGCGCGCTCGCCGCCGAATGGGGCCATTACGGCATCCGCGTCAACGCCATTCTGCCGGGTTTTTTCCCTTCGAAAATGACGGCAGGCCTGTTGACGGCAATGAAGGATGTGGTCATCGCGCGTACGCCGCTGCATCGCATAGGCGGCGATGAGGATTTGATGGGCGCTGCCTTGCTGTTCGCCAGCGAGGCCAGCCGCCACATCACCGGCCAATGCCTTGCGGTCGATGGAGGCTCAACCGCGCTTTGAGAAGAAGTTGCGCCGCGTGAATCGTCATTCTGAGGAGCGAAACGACGAAGCAACCCAAGGGCTTTCGAAATCCCATGGGCGACTTTGCTGCCCAGCCAGTGACGATCGATGTAATATCAAAAAAACGAACCGGGACAGCGCTCATGAACACGCAGCATTTCGCTTTTTGGCCAAAGGGTCTTGATCATCATTTGTCGATCCCGGCAACCAATCTTTATTACAACGCCGAAGTCTCTGCCCGGCGATATCCCGATAAAAGCTTTATCATCTATTACGATCACCATATCACTTTTGCGCGGTTCCGCGCTGAAGCCGAGGCGGTGGCGGGCTATCTGACGCAAAAATGCGGGGTAAGGCAGGGTGATCGCATCATCATCGACATGCAGAATTCCCCGCAATTCGTCATCGCCTATTACGGCATCCTGCGCGCCGGGGCGATTGTGGTGCCGCTCAACCCGATGAACCGCACCGGCGAGCTCAAGCACTATGTCGAGGATAGCGGTGCCCGCGTTGCTTTTGTCGCGCAGGAAGTCTTCGCGCAAATGCGCCCGCTGCTCGGCCAGGGCCTCGATCATATCGTCGCGGCGACTTATGCCGATTATGTCAGCGCCACGCCCACCGTGCGCGTGCCGGACTTTGTATCCGCCCCCCGCGCCGTAAAGCCCGAACCGGGCGTGCATCTCTGGCACGCGATGATCGAGGCTGGCCTCGCCGCGCCGCCGCTGCTCACCGGCCCCGATGATCTCGCCGTCATGCCCTACACATCCGGCACCACCGGCCTGCCCAAAGGCTGCGCCCACACCAATCGCAACGTCATGGCGACCGTGATCGGCCAGCAACAATGGACGCGGGCTTCGCTGGAAACGCGGGTTTTGGTGATCCTGCCGTTTTTCCACGTCACCGCCATGCAAGGCGCGATGAACATGCCGCTGATGAATGGCAACACCATCGTCATACTGCCGCGATGGGAGGCGAAAACCG
>DAICZI010000101.1 GCA_027311205.1 Beijerinckiaceae bacterium
GACGAAGAAGAAGCCATTGCGATCCGCTTTCATGATCACCGGCTGGGCTTTGCCATCGACATTCAGGCTGGCAAACACCAGTTCGTTGACGCCATCATAATCCCAGGCATCTTCCGGCGTTCCCTGCACCCACCATTTGATTTTGCCGGTATCGGGATCAAGCGCGAGGGTCGAGGAGGTGTAGAGGTTGGTCAACTTGCCGTAATCGCTGTTGCCAGATGAGCGAACAACCGAGTTCCACGGGCCAGGGTTGCTGGTGCCCCAGAACACGGTCTTGGTTTTCGGGTCGTAGGAACCCACCAACCAGGGTGCGCCGCCGCCATGAACAGCAGAATCGCCCTTCCAGGTGTCGCCGTTCGGCTCGTTCTTCAGCGGCACGGTGTAGGTCTTCCAGACCTGCTTGCCGGTGGTTTCATCATAGGCCGAAAGATAGCCGCGCACGCCATATTCGCCACCGCCGAAGCCGGTGATGACTTTGCCATCGGCGACAACCGGCGGCGAGGTGATGACTGAACCCTGCTTGTAATCAACCACGGTCGAGGTCCAAAGGGCCTTGCCGGTGGTGGCATCGAGGGCGGTCAACTTGCCATCAAGGCGGCCAACGAAAATCTTGCCGTCGGCGAAAGTGACGCCGCGATTGTCCACGTCGCAGCAGGCATATTGCAGCACATCGTCGGGGATTTCCGGCGCGTACGACCATTTGATCGCGCCTGTGGCCGCGTTCAGCGCATAGACAAATTTGGGGCCCCAGGAGGTCGACACATACATGGTGTCGCCAATGACGATCGGGGACGATTCATTCGAACGCAGCGACCCCAGCGAAAACGAATAGGCAAGCTGCAACTTCGAGGCATTGCCCGAATTGATCTGGTTCAGCGGGCTGTAGCGCGTGTTGCCATAGTCATGACCAACTACTGGCCAATCCTGATCTGCCGCCCGCGCGACACTCGCGCCGAGCATGAGCCCCACTGTCAGAACAGCGGCAGCCCCAACGCCTTTTTTACTCGCCATGTTTCGTCTCCCTGTCAGCCAGCCTGAGCGCCCTTCGCGGGCTGGATTTTTATTTGGATGAGCGGCATCGAGGGGAATTCGATCACGCGCAACCAAAGACAGAGTGCACCTGAAATTTTGCTGCTGGCAACTAAACTATTGGCTAAATCTGCGGCTTGTATTTGAAAGTGTACAGGGTTTTGAACCACTATTGCACGAAAGCAGTACAGGGAAAATGGCACAAGGCGCGGGCCTCAGCCCGCGCATCGCTGCACCGTCCCTCCGCAGGCACTGGGCTCAAGCAGCGGCAGCGCGCATGGCACTGGCGTTTGCATTGGCTTCCACCTGTGGCTGGTTCGATGTCATCGGCACGGCGGGAGCGCCGATCCAGCGGGTGTCGGGGGGGATGCTTTCGCCCTTCATCACCAGAGTCAGCGGCCCAAGCCGGGCGAAGTCGGCGACGTGGGTGTCATAAAGCACAGTCGCACCGGCCCCGACAGTGACGCCATTGCCAACCTTGACGCGACCAACCTTCATGACCCGATCCTCATAAAGGTGGGTTTGCAGGGCCGAGCCGGAATTGAGCGAGACAAAATCGCCGATGGTGACGCAGTCAAACTCGGTAATGTCTGCCGAATCCATATAGACGCCCTTGCCGGTCTTGACGCCATAGAGGCGCAAAATCCATGGCAGGAACGGCGTGCCCTGCAAATGCGACAGCAGCGATTTGCCGGCGAGGTCAAAATGAATGACCGCGACCGCTTCGGTATTCATCGCCCACCACGACCACATTGGCTTGGCGCAGGGTTCGTAGCGACCCATGGTCAGCCATTTCAGCGCAATGACAATCGCCGTCAGCATGGTCGACATGAACATCGAGGCCAGCACAAACTCGACGATGACCTGCACATAATTGCCATCGAACAGCGGCTCGCTGATGAGGTCGATGATCCAGAAGCCAAAGGTGATCGACAGCATGGTCGGCAGGGACGAGCGCACAGCCTCGAACAAGGCGCGCAATATTTTTTTGCTCATCGGCGGCTCGTACGTCCAGTTGGCACCGCCGGCATCAAAGCGCTGGCGCACGGGCAGTTTGATCGGCGGCGAGCCAAACCAGGTGTCGCCGGGGCTCATCAACTCATTGGCGGGCGGCTTTGACTTGATGCCAATCAGCACGTCATCGGGCAGATCAGAACCGCTCGGCACCACGGCGGAATTGCCGACGAACACCCGCGAACCGGCGCGCACCCGTTTCAGGGTCATCCAGCCGCGACGGATATCATCGTCGCCCATCACCACCTCGTCGGCGATGAAGCATTTGTCGCCGATGGCAACCAGATCGTAACGGCCGGCAAAATTTGTTGAAATTTCCGAGCCCTTGCCAATTTTGGAGCCGAGCAGGCGATACCACGTCCGCATGTAGACGGTGGCGTAAAGCGAGGTCAGCACATCGAGCGTGATCTCGCTCATTTGAGCGACCACCCATTTGCGGAAATAGAAGTTCGAATGGACCGAATATTTGCCCTCGCGCACCTGCGGCAGGATAATCCAACGGCACAGCGTGATGAAGGCAACTGTGAAAATCATCATCACAAAAGCAGTCGGCCACGACAGGAACGGCAAGGACACCAGATAGGTGGTGCGGTCATCTGGCGACAGATTGTTCAAATCGGCCAGATGATCGAACAGCCAGAAGGCCGGGAGAATCGGCAGCAGGCCGAGCGGCGGGATGATGGTCGTCATGATCGCATAAAGACCCAGAAGCACGCCGCGGCGCATCCTCGAGGCTACCGCGGGGGCATCGAGGCTGGCGAAATCCACCATGCCGACCTTGCGACCCGGCGAGCCATCCCAGATTTCGCCTGACGGGACCACCGAACCTGACTGCAGCGAGGTGAGATCGCGCAGTTCGACGCCATCGCCAATCACCACGTCATTTTCGATGATGCAGGACGAGCCAAGATTGCAATCGGCACCAATCATGACGCGCCCGATCACCAGTTCGTTGCCCTCAACCCTGGCATTTGCAAAGATCGTCTTGCCGCCGGTTGTGGTGCCCGCCCCCATCGTGATGAGATCAATCGCCCCGAAATCGGCTTCGGCCATGATGCAGTCCGGCCCGATATCCGCACCGAGCGCATTCAGCAGATAGCGCATCAGCGGTGTGCCTTGCAGCCAGCCGATATGGGCGAGATCAACCAGATCGTTGGTGAGCCACCAGCGGAAATAATAGGTGCCCCAGAGCGGATAGCGACCGGGCTTGGTGCGGCCCATGATCAGCCATTTGGCCGCGATGGCGACAATCACCGTGATGATATGCACGCTGATATAGATGCCGAGCAGCGACAGGGTTTCCTGAATAATACCGGCATCGGTCGAGGTGAACAGCATGAAGGAGATGAACACGCTGAGCCATTGGGCATTTTGCAGCGCGAAAATAAACGGCAGTGAGACGGCCTGCGCGAAGCCGCACCAAAACCGCCGCAGCAGGGGCGGCGGCTCAAAGGCCAGGCTCTCGGGCGGCCCGGACTGGCCCATTTTGGCGTCGAGCACGACACCCAGAGCCCGCAGCGATCTGGCGTTGTAAACGTCCTGCAAAGTGATGCCCGCCAGCGTCCGGGTCTCGCGCACGATCGAGACAAAGCGTGCCGCCAGCAGCGAATGGCCGCCAAGATCGGTGAAGAAATCGGCCTCAAAAGGAATGGCCTGCGGCGGCAGGGTGCGCTTGGCGGCGGCGAGCAGCAGCGCCTCGGTGGGAGTTTGCGGCTCTTCCTGCTCCTCGGCGATCATCACATCGGCGAGGGGCAGCTTTTTCAGCGCATTGCGGTTGATCTTGCCCGATGACAGGCGCGGAAGATCGTCAATCATCTCAAAGCGGGCGGGCACCATATAGGCCGGGAGTTCCGCCTTCAGTGCGGTGCGCAGGCTTTTGAGATCAAAGGTCTTGTTCAGATGGGCCGCGCCACGTTTGGCCACGACAAAGGCCACGAGTTGATCCATGCCCTCGTCCTGGCGCAGCACCACGGCTGCCTGCGCAACCTGATCATGCGCGGCAATCTTCGCCTCGATCTCGCCAAGCTCGACCCGAAAGCCGCGAATTTTAACCTGATCATCAATGCGGCCGCGAAAGGCAATGTTGCCGTCGGCATTGATTATCACCGCATCGCCGGAGCGATAGAGGACCGGGTCAAGCGTGCTGTCGCCAAACGGGTTGGCGACGAATTTTTCAGCCGTCAATTTGTCGCGTTTGAGATAGCCCTTTGCGACTCCCGGCCCGCCAATCAGCAATTCGCCCTCAACGCCCTCATCGAGCAGGTTGAGGTCATCATCGGCGACATAGCAGGTGTAATTGGGGATCGGCCCGCCAATCGTGACCGGCTCGCCTGGCAGAACCTCGGCGATCGTCGCCACCACGGTGGCTTCGGTCGGGCCGTAGGAATTGTAGATGTGCCGCCCTGCCCGGCACCATGTTTCGGCAACCGACGGCGGGCAGGCTTCGCCGCCGAGAATAATGACCCGCAGCGAGGGGATATCGCGCGGCAGCAGCCCCAGCAGGGTTGGCACGGTATCGAGCACCGTGACGCCAGCCTTGTCCATGATGTCGGGCAGACGGTCGGCCTCGCCCATCATGGCTGGCGTTGCGACCAGCAGCGTCGCGCCCACCAGATAGGGCACCCAGATTTCTTCCATCGAGAGATCGAAGGCGACTGATGCACCCTGAAACACCACGTCGTCGCGGGTGATGCCGTAGATTTCATTGGCCGAGCGCAGATAATGGCAGATATTGGCCTGCGTGATGACAATGCCCTTGGGCACGCCGGTCGAACCGGAGGTGTAAATCATGTAGGCGGGATGCTCACGCGTCAGGCTCGGTGCGCGCAGCGGCAGGTCTGTCGTATCGTCGGCGTCGGTCAGTTCGGCAGGGGTTGCGACCTTGCAGGGAAGTTCGGCTGCAGCGGCTTTGAGAGCCAAGGTCTCGGAGGTCAGCAGCAGCGCGGCGTCAGCATCGGCGAGACAGACGCCGATTCGTTCCAGCGGCGCGTCAGCGTCAAAGGGGAGCCAGGCTGCGCCGCTGAGCGTGATGCCGATCTGGGCGATCAGCAATTCCGGCCCACGGGTGGCCCACAGGCCAACAACCGCGCCCGGCCCGATGCCGGCCCGCTTCAAGCCACGCGCCACGCCGAGCGCGCGGGCTTCAACCTGGGCATAGGTGAGCGACACGCCATCACTGACCATCGCCACACGTGAGCCATGCCGGGTTGCCGAGCTGCGAAAAATCTCTCCCAATGTCTCGTCGCGATTGATTTCCGGGCGCAGCGCGCCGCGCAGAACCGCTTTCCGGGTGGGGCGCCTGAGCTCGCCCGTGGCGAGCGCGACAATATTGCCCCCCTCGGTCGGTGTGTCACCTGTATGTGTCATGATGCGAAAATTCCGGGCTTTGGCAAGCGATGGCGCGGCTGACACGATACTATCCCCATACCGGGCGACGATGCTGGCTGGCCACGCTGACAGCGCGGCCCGAGCCCGATAGCGCAGTTTGAGGTCAAGGCCCCCAGCCCGGCGATGACAAGACCCGCTATGGCGCTGTCATCTGGACCAACCGCTGAGTCGGCCCGCCCATCATGGCCGCGCTCATGGCCGCCGTTATGCTGGTTTTTGCCTGAATGCCATATGAACGACAGGCCTAGCCCACCCATGTGCAGGCCCCTTCAGCAAAATCGAGCACGCGGCCCTGGTAAATTTCGGTGCTTGTGGCGGTTTCTGGATCAACATCCGCGAGAAGGGTGAGCAAAACACGGCCGATGCCGCCATGAGCGACCAGCAGAGTGTCGCTATCCAGGGATTTCAGCCATGCGCCGACGCGCTCGGCAACTTCTGCGTAGCTCTCGCCACCAGGCGGGGCAAAGCCCCAGCGATCCTGTTCACGCGCCTTGGCGGCGCTGGCATATTGGTGCAGGACTTCGGCCCAGGTCATGCCCTCCCACGCGCCGAAGGCAATCTCTTTCAGGCGATCATCAATCACAAAAGGCGTTTCGGGCAGGCCGAGGCCGCTGCGCACAATCGCCATGGTGGCGCAAGCACGCAGGAGTGGCGAAGCCGCTGTCGAGAGTTGGGGTGGCAAGCGGCCATCGCCCGCAGGCAGCAGCGCCGCACATATCTGGGCTGCGGCGGCAGCCTGGGTCTGGCCGCGGGCATTGAGAGGAATGTCCCGCTGACCCTGCAGCCGCCCGGCAGCGTTCCAATCGGTCTCGCCGTGGCGCACAAAAAGCAGGCGATAGGGCAGCAGCACGCTCAGCCGCTCCGGTTTGGGCCGCTCAGCCCGGCGCGCTCAAACAACGGAAATATCCGGCGCCGCAGGGTTCTTCATGCCCACGACATGATAACCGGCATCGACATGCAGGATTTCGCCGGTGATGCCGCGCGCCATGGTTCGACCCCCTTGATTTGCGCCCTGCTTCCTGCGATCGTTAGCCACGATAATGGATAGTTATCGGGAGCTATGCTCCAGTTGCGTTAGACATCTTACATTGCTTGTACG
>DAICZI010000102.1 GCA_027311205.1 Beijerinckiaceae bacterium
GGCCGCTCGCCAATAATGGCCCGCAGCCGTGCGATGACGCGGTCCGGCTGCTTTTCAGCCTCGCTGTCAGCGTCGGGGCCAAGCTGAAGGTCAATACGCCAGAGATTGTCGGGTTGCTTGTGAAGCAACGCCGATTGGCCGGGATGGAAGGTTGGATCGAACCAGAACAAGCGCTCTGCGGGGAACTCCGCGGCCATTTCGACATCGACAATGAGAAAGCGTTCCTCGAAAGCCTGGCCGACAAAGTCCAGCACGACCATCGCCCGCAGGCTGGAGCGCGCACCATCGGCGGCGATGAGCCAGGGCGCCGCGAGCCGGTAGCAGCCATCGGGCGTGGTGACTTCAACGCTGACGCCCTGCCCGCTCTGCGCCAGCGCGGTGACGCGGTTTTTCCAGCGCAGGTCAATGAGATCGGGAAACGCGCTTGCCCGTTCCACCAGCGCAATCTCGACATGATATTGCTGCAGATTGACGAAGGCCGGCATCTTGTGGCCCGGCTCGGGGAGCAGATCGAAATGATAAAGTTCGGCAGCGCCGCGATAGACCCGGCCCACCTGCCAGGTGACACCCTTTGCGACCATGACCTCGCCGATGCCGAGCCGGTCGAAAATTTCCAGGGTGCGCTTGGCCCAGCAAATGGCGCGGCTACCGACCGAGACGACATCATTATCGTCGAGCACAATCGAGGCGATGCCATGCAAGGCGAGATCTATGGCCGCTGCCAGCCCGATGGGCCCGGCACCGACGATGATGACCGGGGCCAGGCGCGGTGGCGCGCCAGAGAGTTCCGGCGGGGTGCGATAAGCGAAAGGTGGGTGATTGAAACGCGGCATGATCAGGGCTTTGGTGAATGCGGGGTCGACTGTAAAAATGGGCTAACTGCGACGTCATGGCGTGCGCTGCGAATCAAGCCTGGGGCTTTATTGATCCCCTCTGTTGCTTCGTCGCTTTGCTCCCCGCCATGAGGGGAAAAATCTTGCTTAGGGCTGTCCAGGTATTCTTTCACCCCTGCAAAGCCTCCCACATCTCCTTGTCGCGCGCTGCTGTCCAGATGCGCGGGTGGTCGATGCCCAACGCCTCATCATAGGCCCTTGCGACATTGAAGGGCAGGCAATGCTCGTAAATCGCGTAGGAACCAAAATGCCCGTCGCAGGCGGCGCGGACTGCTGCCATGGCATCCTTCAGCGTGCCACCGCGCAGCGCGGCTCTGGCGGCCGGCTCATAAGTGCCGACCAGAAAGGCGCGGGTGAGCGCCAGTGCCTCGCGCACTTTGGCCTCGCCAATCAGCGCGCCTCCGCGACCCGGTGCCAGCGCCTTGGGGTTGAAGGCGGCAATGGCGTCAAGCGTCTTCGGCCAGTCGCCAAAATGCGCATCGCCGCAATAGCAGGCGGATTGATATTCGACGATGTCGCCCGAAAACATCACCCCGGCATCAGGCACATAGGCAACAATATCGCCCGCTGTATGGGCACGGCCAAGATGCACCAGATCAACCCGGCGACGCCCGAGATAGACGCTCATCTTGTCCTTGAAGGTCAGCGTCGGCCACGTGAGGCCGGGGATGGTTTCGGCGGCCTGAAACAGCCGCGGAAACCTTGCAAATTCGCTGTCCCAATCCTCCTTGCCGCGCTCGGCAATCATCGAGCGGCACACGTCGGAGGCAATGATTTCGGAAGCGCCATAGGCCGAGGCACCCAGCACCCGGACGGCGTGATAATGCGTCAGCACGACATGCTTGACCGGCTTGTCGGTGACCCTGCGGATTTCTGCCAGCACTTGGCGGGCCATGACCGGAGTCGCCTGCGCATCGACCACCATCACCGCGTCATCGCCGATGATCACGCCGGTGTTGGGATCGCCCTCGGCTGTGAAGGCCCAGAGGCCCTCGCCAACTTCGTTGAAAGAGATTTTCTTTGCTGCCATGTCGCCGGTGGAGGCGAAACCTTTTGCCATTTTGTGTTCCCTTTCAAGTCAGCCGCGCAACACGCTGGTGGATGGTGCCAAAAACAGACTGGCCCGCCGCGTCATTCATGGCAATGCGCACGTCGTCGCCAAAACGCATGAAGGGGGTTTTGGGCGCGCCATATCGGATGGTTTCGACCGTGCGCAGTTCGGCAAGGCAGGAATAGCCGACCCCGCCCTCTGCCAGAGTGCGGCCCGGCCCGCCGTCCGGGCCGCGATTGGAAACGGTGCCGGAACCAATGATCGAACCAGCCAGCAAGGCGCGGGTTTTGGCGGCATGGGCGATTAGCGCGGGAAAATCAAAGGTCATGTCGATGCCGGCATGGGGCCGCCCGATCGGCACGCCGTTGAGTTCAACCTCGATGGGCAGATGCAGCCTGGCACCATCCCAGGCGGTGCCCAGTTCATCGGGCGTGACGGCGACCGGCGAAAAGGCGGTTGAGGATTTGGATTGCAGGAAGCCAAAACCCTTCGCAAGCTCGGCGGGGACAAGATGGCGCAACGAGACATCATTCACCAGCATGACGAGCCGGATTTCCGCGCCAGCGCGGGCGCGGTTCGCTGCCATCGGCACATCGCCGGTGATGACCGCGACTTCGGCCTCCATGTCGATGCCGTAATCCTCGGAGGCCAGGACAATCGGCTGGCGCGGATCGAGGAAGGTGTCGGACGCGCCCTGATACATCAGCGGATCATGCCAGAAGCTGGTCGGCATTTCCGCACCGCGCGCCTGTCGCACCAGCGCGACATGGTTGACATAGGCCGAGCCGTCCAGCCACTGGTAAGCACGCGGCAGCGGCGAGCGGGCTCCGGTCTGATCAAAAGGCGCAGAGGCAAGGGCTCCGCGTTCGAGCGCGTCAGCCAGAGCCAGCAAAGCTGGGCGGGCGCTGGCCCAATCATCCAGCGCAGCCTGCAGGCTCGGCGCTATCGCCGCTGCGCTGGCGCAGCGGGTCAGATCGCGCGACACCACGACCAGATGGCCGTCGCGACTGGAGTCGGCAAGGGTGGCGAGCTTCATGCCTGGGTTCCCGTGCGGTTGGCCGGATCAAAATGCCTTTTCAAGCCCGTCCAGCACGCGGGATAATCGCGATCAAGATTCGGCAGTTGCGCGGCAAATTGCGTCAGTTGCTGGGGCAAGCGCGTTTCAAACATGAAGGCCATGGTGTCGGTGAGTTTCACGGGTGCCAGCGGCACGCTCGAGGCTTTGGCAAATGCGCTGGCATCAGGCCCGTGCGGCAACATGCAATTGTGCAGGCTCATGCCGCCGGGCACAAAGCCCTCCTCCTTGGCGTCGTACCGGCCATAAATCAGGCCCATGAATTCCGACATGATGTTGCGGTGATACCATGGCGGGCGGAAAGAGTGCTCAGCCACCAGCCAGCGCTCGGGGAAAATCACAAAATCAATGTTGGCAGTGCCGACCTCGCCCGAGGGCGCGGTGAGCACGGTGAAAATCGACGGGTCAGGATGGTCAAAAAGGATCGCGCCGACGGGCGAAAAGCTGCGCAGATCATATTTATAGGGCGCGTAATTGCCGTGCCAGGCGACGACATCGAGCGGGCAATGGCCGATGCTGGTTTCATGAAACGCTCCGCCCCATTTGACGATGACCCGCGCGGGCGTCTCTTTATCCTCAAAGGCGGCGACGGGGGTCTTGAAATCGCGAGCATTGGCGAGGCAATTGGCCCCGATGGGCCCGCGCTCGGGCAGTGTAAACGCCGCGCCATAATTCTCGCAGACATAGCCGCGCGAGGGGCCACCCAGCGGCGCGACGCGAATGGTGCCGCCGCGCGGGATGACGGCTATTTCGCCGGGCCGCAGGTGTATCAGCCCGAGTTCGGTGGCAATTTCCAGCGCGCCCATCTCTGGCACGATCAGCAGTTCACCATCGGCATTCCAGAAATATTCATCGTTCATCGCCGCATTGGCGAGATAGACATGCGTCGCCATGCCGGTTTGCGAAAACACGTCGCCCGCCGTGGTCATCGTGCGCATGCCTGTGAGGAAAGTCACCGGCGATTCCGGCATCGCCACCGGGCCCCAGCGCAGGGGGCCAAGCGACAGACCATGGCGCACGATGTGGGGGGCGCTTTTCCAGTGCTGAAGCTCAATTTCATGGAAAGTGCCGACGTGCTGCACCGAGGGGCGGATGCGGTAGAGCCAGGAGCGCTCGTTCGTGCCGCGCGGCGCGGTGAAGGGCGAACCGGAAAGCTGCTCGGCATAAAGGCCATAGGGGCAGATTTGCGGCGAATTCTGACCTTGCGGCAAAGCGCCGGGCAGGGCCTCGGTCTCGAAACTGTTGCCAAAGCCGGTCATGTACGCCGCGCCGGTCATGGCGGCGACGCCGCTGCGGGCAGAAGATGGTTGCTGGTTCATGGCAATGACCCTGATCGGGCGAGGTCGGCGGCACCTGGCCACCCGCCTGCGCGCTTGAAGCATGATTTTCACCTATCGCGCTTTTCATTTCATTGCAAATGAAATGTTTTACGCGTAGAGTGAGCGCATGAAACCTGACCATCTCGACCTTGATGGCTTTCTGCCCTACCAGCTCAATGTGCTGGCAGCGCGGCTGAGCCGCGGCCTTGCGGACATTTACCAGCGGCGCTTTGGCATCACCATTCCCGAATGGCGGGTGATGGCCCATCTGGCGCGTGCTACAGCGATTTCGGTGAAGGATATTCACGCCCGCGTTGACATGGACAAGCCAAAAATCACCCGCGCCACGCAACGGCTGGAACAGGCCGGCTTTGTCTCGAAAAAGGTGCATGACCAAGACCGGCGGCTGGTGACGCTGGCACTCACTGCCAAAGGCCGCGCACTCTATGCGGAAATCGAACCCCTCGCCCTCGCCTATGAGCGCGAGGTGCTGGCCAGCCTGCCCGCCGCAGTTGAGGCGGCGCTGCGCGAAGGGGTGATGCGCCTGAATGGGGACAGGGACGCGTGAGGGATTACGGACAGGCTCGCACCACACAAAATTTGGCGCGCCGCTGTAATCATTTGGGCGGTCTCACCCGGCCGCCCCTGAACAAGCACAGATTGCGGATGTTGGGCCAGCGTTGTGCAGGGAACCTTGATCTGCAACATCATGCAAGCGCTGTCCTGCATCCCTTAAAACGGGATGTCATCATCAATATCGCCGCCGCGATTGCTAGTGCTGGCCGGGGCCGGGCGACGCTCGCCACCACGCTCCATGGGCGATGAGCGCCCGAAGCTGGCATTGTCGGGCCCTGCGCTGCCGCCGACATAATCACCGCCGCCCTCGCCGCGTCCGCCCTTGCCATCCAGCATGGTGAGTTCGCCGCGATAGCGCTGCAACACCACTTCGGTTGATTTGCGCTGGTTGCCGTCCTTGTCGGTATATTCGCGGGTCGCCAACTGGCCCTCAAGATAGACCTTCATGCCCTTTTTCAGATATTGCTCGGCGATTTTGCCAAGCTGCTCGTTGAAAATCACGATATTGGCCCATTCGGTGCGTTCGCGCCGCTCGCCGGTGGTCTTGTCGCGCCATGATTCGCTCATGGCAAGGCTGAACGAGACAATGGCGTCGCCAGCGCTGGTGCGTCGCACCTCTGGATCGCGGCCCAGATTGCCGATGAGAATCACTTTGTTAACGCTACCCGCCATCACCCTGCTCCCTCGAAAACCAAACGCACCACGCCGCAGCGGCCCCACCGCCACCGCTGTTCTAGCTATGTTCCTAACAGGCCAAGCTGCCGCGCGCCAGGGCTTTGTCAAGATCCGGCGCAATTTTCAACCGAAAAGCGCCGGGGCGTACTTTAGGCACCGCCGCCTTCGGTCATCAGCCAGGCGGCACCGCAGGCTTTGGCGAGTTCGCGCACCCGCAAAATATAAGATTGCCGCTCGGTCACAGAAATCACGCCGCGCGCATCCAGCAAGTTGAAGCGGTGCGAGGCCTTGATACATTGATCGAAGGCTGGCAACGCCATTTTGTGGCGGGTTTCGCCCGCATCGGGCTGGCCCCTGGCAAGCAATGCCTGGCACTCGGCCTCAGCCTCGCGGAACTGGCGCTCCAGAACCAATGTGTCGGCGTATTCAAAGTTATGGCGCGAATATTCCTGCTCGGCCTGCAGAAACACGTCGCCATAAGTGACTTTATCTTCGCCTTCCAAGCCATTGAAATTAATATCAAAAATGCTATCTACGCCCTGCACGTACATGGCGAGGCGCTCCAGCCCATAGGTCAGCTCGCCGGAAACCGGCGCGCATTCGAACCCGGCCACCTGCTGAAAATAAGTGAACTGCGAGACTTCCATGCCGTCGCACCAGCATTCCCAGCCCAGCCCCCACGCCCCTAGCGTCGGGCTTTCCCAATCATCCTCGACAAAGCGGATGTCATGGAGCGCGCTGTCGATGCCGAGCACGCCGAGCGATTTGAGATAAAGTTCCTGCAAATCGGGCGGCGAGGGCTTCAGGATCACCTGATACTGGTAAAAATGCTGCAAGCGGTTGGGGTTTTCGCCATAGCGGCCATCCTTGGGGCGGCGCGAGGGCTGCACATAGGC
>DAICZI010000103.1 GCA_027311205.1 Beijerinckiaceae bacterium
GTCTGCCACGGACGCCGTGCCCGAAACCACAGCGCTGCCGGGCTCCAGCACCACTTTGGCCGCGGTCACGCCCGGCACGCGCTCCAGCACGTTCTTGACGCTGGAAACGCAGCCATCGCAGGCCATGCCGGAAACTGCGAGCTTGATGTCTGAACCCCGTGACTCTGAACCTAAGGGCTCTGAACCCAATGACGATGTCATGGCGCTATCCTTTTCGCCGGGGGCACAATCTCTTGTTCCAATTAACTATGCCATCACCTCAAATTCAAGAGCTTGGCGCGCTTTGGCACATAAATTCGCAATTGCATTGCCACCGCTTTGGCATTAAGCGTGGGTTGCGATGCAAGCCGCCCCGCCGGGGCGGCTTTTCGCATTGGTTTTATACCCCTTGAACCTGTTTTGGAGGAGGCCAGAACCCGATGTCACAGCCTGTCGCCAGCCACCTGTTGCCGACCTATAACCGCGCACCCATCGCCTTCGAGCGGGGCGAAGGTGCCTGGCTTGAGGCCACCAACGGCGAGCGATATCTGGATTTTGGCGCGGGCGTTGCGGTAACGGCTCTGGGCCACGCCCACCCGGCCCTGGTCAAGGCCTTGACCGAGCAGGCGCAGAAGGTCTGGCATAATTCCAACCTTTACCAATCCCCGCAGGGTGAGGCTTTGGCGGCCAAGCTTTGCGAAAATTCCTTTGCAGATGTGGTGTTTTTCGGCAATTCCGGGGCCGAGGCGCTGGAATGTGCCATGAAAATGGCACGCAAATTCCATGCCGCCAGGGGCGCGCCGGAACGCTACCGCATCATCACCTTTGAAGGTGCGTTCCATGGCCGCACGATGGCCAACCTGGCGGCGCAAAACAAATACCTTGAAGGCTTTGGCCCGCCGCTTGAGGGTTTTGACCAGGTGCCGTTTGGCGATCACAAGGCGCTGGAGGCGGCGATCGGCCCGGCCACGGCGGCGATATTGATTGAGCCTATTCAGGGTGAGGGCGGCATTCGTGTGGTGCCGCCGCAATGCCTGCGCGGCCTCAGGGCGCTCTGCGACAAGCACGGCCTGCTGCTGATCTATGACGAAGTGCAGACCGGCATCGGGCGCACCGGCCGGCTGTTTGCGCATCAGGGACAGGGCGCTGATCCTGACATCATGGCGGTAGCCAAGGGGCTTGGCGGCGGCTTTCCGATGGGAGCATGCCTTGCCACCAAAGCGGCGGCGGCGGGCATGGTGGCTGGCACGCATGGCTCGACGTTTGGCGGCAATGCTTTGGCCATGGCCTGCGGCAATACGGTGATCGACACCGTCACTGACCCGGCCTTTCTCGAACATGTCCGGCATGTCGCGCTGAACCTGCGCCAAAGGCTCGCGGCGCTGCACGATCAGCACCCCCATATCTTCGCCGAACTGCGCGGCGAGGGGCTGATGCTCGGCCTGCGCCTGAAGGTGCCGGTGGCGGAAATGGTTGATGCGGCACGCGCGCAGCATTTGCTGGTGATTGCAGCCGGCGACAATGTCGTGCGGTTGCTGCCGCCTTTGATCATCACCGACGCGGAGGCCGCCGAGGCGGTGGCGCGGCTTGATCGCGCCGCCACGGCTCTGGAGCGGGCGCATCACCTGGAGGGCGTAGCATGAGCGGCGTGGCCCCAAGGCATTTCCTCGATCTTTGCGACATGTCCGCAGCCCAGTTGCGCCATGTGCTCGATGTCGCTTCCACCATCAAGCGCGAGCGCCAGGCAGCGCGCAGCGGTGTCGCCGCGGCGGTGCAGGCCCGGCCCTTGCGCGACAGGATACTGGCGATGATTTTTGACCGGCCCTCGACCCGCACCCGCGTCTCGTTTGACGTTGGCATGCGTGAACTGGGTGGCGAAACCATCATGCTCACCGGCGATGAGATGCAGCTTGGGCGCGGCGAAACCATTGCCGACACAGCGCGGGTTTTGTCGCGCTATGTTGATGCCATCATGATCCGCACGCTCGCCCATGCTGATCTTGAGGAATTGGCGCGCAATGCGAGCGTGCCGGTGATCAACGGCCTCACCAAGCGCACCCATCCTTGCCAGGTGATGGCCGATGTCATGACCTTCGAGGAGCATCGCGGCCCGATCAAAGGCCGCACCCTGGCCTGGACCGGTGATTTCAACAATGTGCTGATGAGCTTCATTCACGCGGCGGAGAAATTCGATTTCACGCTGAACATCGCGACCCCGCCCGAATTGTCGCCGCCAGCAGGCGTGCTCGCCGAAGCCCGCCAGCGCGGCGCACGGGTGGTGGCGGTGCATAACCCGTTTGAAGCGGTCGCTGGAGCCGATGCCGTGATTTCCGATTGCTGGGTGTCGATGGGCGACGAGGATGCCGGTCGCCGCCATAATTTGCTGGCACCCTTCCAGGTCAATGCACGCCTGATGGCCGCAGCTAACCGCGAGGCGGTTTTCATGCACTGCCTGCCCGCCCATCGCGGCGAGGAAGTCACTGCCGAGGTGATCGACGGCCCGCGCTCGGTGGTGTTTGACGAGGCCGAAAACCGCCTGCACGCGCAAAAGGGCGTGTTGGCCTGGTGCCTTGGGGTTGATGGCGCATGAATGAATCCGTGCCCACCCCCGAACGCCCGATTTCGGACTCGCCTGTGGATGATATGGCCCTGCCCTATGCCGTCGAGCCGCTCGATGTGCGCGGGCGGCTGGTGCGGCTTGGCCCGGCGCTGGATGCCATTCTGGCGCGCCATGCCTATCCTGAACCGGTATCGCGCCTGCTGGCCGAAGCTGCCGTGCTCACCACCATGCTCGGCACCGCGCTGAAGGGCAAAGGCCGTCTGCAATTGCAGACGCGCAGCGATGGCCCGGTGCAGATGCTCGTGGTGGATTTCGACGCGCCTGACCGGCTGCGTGCCTATGCGCAGTTTGATGCCGTGCGTCTGGCGGCATGCACCGACCATTCCGGTGCCGCTTTGTTGGGCCGCGGCCATCTCGCCTTCACCATTGACCACGGCGACGCCGCTTCGCGGTGGCAGGGTGTGGTTGCGCTGGAGGGGGCGGGTCTCAGCGTGGCGGCCCATCATTATTTTGCGCAAAGCGAGCAAATCCCGACCTTTGTGAAACTCGCGGTCGCCGAAGTCTTCAACCCGGAGGGCCGCCATTGGCGGGCGGGCGGCTTGATGGTGCAGCACCTCCCCAACAGCCAAGCGCGCGTCGCAGATCTCCATCCCGGTGATGCGCCCGAGGGCTTCGTCCCCGATGTCGCTGACGCAAACGAGCCCTGGAACGAAGCGCTGGCGCTGGCAAGCACGCTCGGTGATGACGAGTTGGTCGAGCCCGGACTTTCGGCCGAGCGGTTGCTGTATCGTCTGTTTCACGAGCGCGGCGTGAAAGTGTTCCCGGCGCAAAGTGTGCGCGACCAATGCCGCTGCTCGCAGGAGGGCGTCGAGGCCATGCTGCGCGGCTTTAGCGCCAAAGAGCGCGCCGACATGGTCGATGCCGCTGGCAAGATCCAAGTCACCTGCGCCTTCTGCTCCACGATGCGCAGCTTCGATCCCGCCGATTTTGGCTGATCATGCGCCATCTGGCGCACAAAACGGCGCGCGCTCTGCCTAATCGCTTGCCGGGGACAGTATGGGCTTTTAAGGTTGCATCCGCCTTTCAATTCAGGATGTGATCATGGCCGACGACGCGAACAAAGCCACCCTCTCCACGCCCGCCAAACGCGCGGCGATCACGGATCAGGAGGCGCTGCTGTTTCATTCGCGCGGGCGGCCCGGCAAGCTGGAGATTGTCCCAACCAAACCGATGGCGACGCAGCGCGATCTCTCGCTGGCCTATTCGCCCGGTGTCGCCGTGCCGGTGCTCGCCATCGCCGCCGACAAGAGCCGCGCCTATGATTACACCGTGCGCGGCAACATGGTGGCGGTCATCACCAATGGCACCGCGATTTTGGGCCTGGGCAATCTCGGCGCGCAGGCTGCCAAGCCGGTGATGGAAGGCAAGGCGGTGCTGTTCAAGCGCTTTGCCGATATTGATTCGATCGACCTGGAAGTCGACACCGAAGACACCGAGGCTTTCGTCAATGCGGTGCGCTATCTCGGGCCGTCGTTTGGCGGCATCAATCTGGAAGATATCAAAGCCCCCGAATGCTTCATCATCGAGCAAAAGCTGCGCGAACTGATGGATATCCCGGTGTTTCACGATGATCAGCACGGCACCGCCATCATTGCGGCGGCAGGCATGCTCAATGCCATGCACCTGACCAACCGCGATATCAAGAAAACCAGGCTGGTGTGCAATGGCGCAGGTGCGGCCGGCATCGCTTGCATCGAGCTCATCAAGGCCATGGGCTTTGCGCCGCAAAATGTCATTTTGTGCGATACCAAGGGTGTGGTTTATCAGGGCCGCCAGGCCGGCATGAACCAGTGGAAATCGGCGCACGCCGTGGATACGCCGCTGCGCACGCTCGAAGAAGCGATGGCCGGGGCCGATATTTTCTTCGGACTTTCGGCCAAAGGGGCTTTGTCGGCGGAAATGGTCAAGAGCATGGCCGCTGATCCGATCATTTTCGCCATGGCCAATCCTGATCCGGAAATCACCCCCGAAGAAGCGCAAGCGGTGCGCCGCGATGTGATTATCGCGACCGGTCGCTCGGATTACCCCAATCAGGTCAATAATGTTCTCGGATTTCCCTATATTTTCCGTGGCGCGCTGGATGTACAGGCAAGCACCATCAACATGGAAATGAAAATCGCCGCCGCCATCGCTTTGGCCGAACTCGCCCGCGCCGAAGTGCCTGATGAAGTCGCCGCCGCCTATGCTGGCGCGCGTCCCACCTTTGGGCGCGATTACATCATCCCGGCGCCGTTCGATCCGCGCCTGATCCATGTTCTGCCGGTGGCGGTCGCCAAAGCGGCCAAGGCGACCGGCGTCGCGCGGCGTCCTATTGTCGATATGAAGGCCTATGAGGTGGCTTTGTCAGCCAGGCGCAACCCTGTGACTGGCGCGCTGCAGCGCATTGTCGAGAGCGTGCGCCGCAACCCCAAGCGTGTGGTCTTTGCCGAGGGCGAAGAGGAGCAGGTCATTCGCGCAGCCGTTTCTTTTGCGGCACAGGACTTCGGCACAGCGATATTGATCGGGCGTGAAGACAGGATCAGGGCAGCCGCCAATCTTGGCGATGTTGACCTTGCCGACCGCAACATCGAGATCCACAACGCCAGGCTTTCAAGCCGCAATGAATATTACGCGCAGATGCTCTA
This sequence comes from Beijerinckiaceae bacterium, assembly GCA_027311205.1. Lineage (GTDB taxonomy): Bacteria > Pseudomonadota > Alphaproteobacteria > Rhizobiales > Beijerinckiaceae > REEB77. The sequence continues at coordinate 5,224 of DAICZI010000103.1, forward strand.
TGAAAAGCTGCAACGGCGCGGCTTTCTGGCGCGCGATTGCCAGCGGCTGGTCAAGCAGGATCGCAATACTTTTGCCGCCGCCATGGTCGCGGCGGGCGATGCCGATGCGATGGTGACGGGAGTGACTCGCAATTTCTCGATTGCGCTTGAAGAAGTGCGCCGGGTCATTGACACCAAGCCTGGCCATCAGCTCATCGGCTTTTCGCTGGTGCTGGCGCGCGGCCAACCAGTGATTGTCGCCGATACCGCCATTGCCGAAATGCCGACGCCGCAAGACCTGGTGGCCATTGCCAAGGAGGCGGCGGGTGTGGCGCGGCGCATGGGCTATGAGCCGCGCGTCGCCTTTCTGGCCTTCTCAAGCTTTGGCCATCCGCCGGGCGAGCGCTCCACCAAGGTGATCGAGGCGGTGCGCCTGCTCGATCAGCAGCGGGTCGATTTCGAATATGATGGCGATATGTCGGCTGATGTCGCCCTCAACCGCGAGGCCATGGCCGCCTATCCTTTCTGTCGCCTCACCGACACCGCCAATGTACTGGTGATGCCAGCTTTCCACTCGGCGTCGATTGCTACCAAAATGCTGCAGGAACTGGGTGGCGCGACGGTGATTGGCCCACTGCTGGTGGGGCTCGACAAGCCGGTGCAGATTGTCCAGCTCGGGGCCAAGGACAGCGACATCGTCAATATGGCGGCGCTGGCAGCCTTTAATGTCGGCGGGTGAAGCGCGGCTGCCCTGGTTGAAGGAGGTGACGGGCGATCACTGGGGCTTGACCTCAAGGGGGGGCTTCATCATTCGCCCGGTCGCGATCCGCCCTGTCGCGCCGCATGCTTTGCAACGCCCCCGTTTCCGCTTGGCCGCAGCTCTGCTAAGGTTGCCTCATGTCTGATCCCTCCGCCCCCGTGCAGCCTGGCGACCATGTTTTTCTGGTTGATGGCTCGTCATTTGTCTTTCGCGCCTGGTTCCAGTCGATGCGGCAGGATCCGAAGTATAATTTCCGCTCGGATCGCCTGCCCAATGGCGCGGTACGGCTGTTTTGCAACAAAATGTTCCAATTCGTGCGCGATGGCGCGGCGGGGATCAAGCCGACCCATCTGGCCATCATTTTCGACAAGTCGGAAAATTCGTTCCGGCGCGAGATATACCCCGAATACAAGGCGCACAGGCCGGAGCCGCCCGCTGATTTGATCCCGCAATTCCCGCTCATGCGTGCCGCCGTGCGGGCGTTTTCGCTCATCCCCATCGAGCAGGATACCTATGAGGC
>DAICZI010000104.1 GCA_027311205.1 Beijerinckiaceae bacterium
ATGCAGCGCGCCACTCTGGAGGCCTCCCTGCATGGTCTGGTCCCGGATGGCTGGCACGAGGTCGAGCCCACGCTGGAAGATGTGTTCATTCATCTTCTCGCCGTCGGAGGGCCGGGCTGATGGCGGGCTTTTTCCATCGCCTTTGGGCCTTGCTGCGCAAGGAATGGATCCAGATGTGGCGCGATCCGCTGACATTGCGCCTGATTCTGGTGCTGCCCTTGCTGCAACTGGTGCTCTATGGCTTTGCCATCAACACCAACCCCAAGCACCTGCCGACCGGCATTCTTGCGGCCGACTATTCCAAATATGAACGCACGCTGGTCGCGGCCATGCAGAATACCGGGTATTTTGACGTGCGCACCCTGCATTCCGAGAAAGAGGCAGAAGATGGACTGGTTGAAGGCAAACTGTTGTTTGTCATCAACATACCCGCCAATTTTGACCGCTCGATCGACCGGGGCGACATGCCTTCGATCTTGATGGACGCCGATGCAACCGACCCCTCAGCCGTCGGCAACGCCATGGCCGCCCTGGGATCACTGACAAATGCCCTCAATCGTGACTTGCCGCCAACAAGCCAGGCCCAGATTCGTGGCCCGCCCTTTCAGGTGCTGATCCACGCCCGCTACAACCCCGAGCAGTTGACGGTGCTCAATGTCCTGCCCGGCTTGATCTGTCTGGTCTTGATCTTCTCCACTTTGTTTTTGACCACACTTTCGATCGCCAAGGAGCGCGAGCGCGGCACCATGGAAAATCTGCTGGCAACCCCCGTGCGCCCGGTGGAACTGATGATTGCCAAAATCGTGCCCTATGTCTTCATCGGCTATGCGCAGGTGGTGCTCATTCTGGTGGTCTCGACCCTGATGTTCGCCTTGCCCATTCGTGGCTCGCTGCTCTTGCTGATGCTGGCCCTGGGTCTGTTCATCATCAGCAATCTGGCACTGGGACTGACCTTCTCATCGGTCGCTTCCAACCAGATGCAGGCTCAGCAGATGGCGCAGTTCACCTTGATGCCATCCTTCATCCTTTCGGGGTTCTTCTTTCCGTTTTCGGGCATGCCGCAATGGGCGCAATGGATTGGCGAGGTGCTGCCCACCACCCACATCATCCGCGTGGTCAGGGGTATTTTGCTCAAGGGCAGCAGCTTTGACCAGATCATCAATGACCTCTGGCCCATTGCGCTTTTCGCGCTGGCGGCCATCCTTGTAGCGGTACGCTTCTACCGCGAGACCCTTGATTGAGGCGCCGTGGGGCGGCTTTGGCCGTCAAGAGCGTGCCTTGACATAAATCAATGTGATATCAGGCCAAGTCCGGCACATGCAAGGCACGGTTTGCCATTGCACTCGCCAAGAGGCTCGCCATGAGCACGTATCGACTTGAACGGCTGTTCGACCCTCGATCCATTGTCCTGGTCGGGGCCAGTGCGCGCCCAGGGTCAATGGGTGCGGCGGTCCTGGCCAACTTGCGCCGCGCCCGGCCCAGGGCAACGCTGTATCTCATCAACCCGCATGATACCCAAATTGATGGCTTGCCTTGCCACAAGCGCCTAGCCGATCTGCCGGGGCCGCTTGATCTCATCGTGATCGCCACCCCGCCTGAAACCATTCTTGAGGTCATCCATGAGGCCTGCGCCCTGCACGTCGCTGTCGCCGTCATCATCACCGCCGGGCTCGGTCATGGCGAGGGCTCCATCGCCGAAGCGGTGCAGACGGCGGCGCGTAACGTCGGCCTGCGCATCGTCGGAGCCAATTGCATCGGCGTGCTCTCACCGCGCGTCGGTCTCGATGCCAGCTTTCTCAGCCGGTCTGTCGCACCCGGACAACTCGCCCTGGTCTCGCAATCAGGGGCCATTGTCGCGGCGCTGGCCGAATGGGCCTTAGACAATCACGTCGGGTTTTCCGGTATTGTCTCGCTGGGCGATCAGCTCGATGTCGATTTTGGCGATTGCCTTGATTATTTCGCGCTGGACAACACGACCCATGCCATTCTGCTATATATCGAGGCGATAGGGGACGCGCGCAAATTCATGTGTGCGGCCCGCGCCGCCGCTCGCACCAAACCGGTGATTGTTGTCAAAGGCGGCCGGCATAAGGCCGGGGCCAAAGCGGCGCTCTCCCATACCGGCGCGCTCGCTGGTTCCGACGCCGTCTATCACGCCGCCTTTCACCGGGCGGGCCTGTTGCGGGTGATTGATCTTGAGGAACTCTTCGCCGCTGCCGAAACTCTGTCGCATCATCAGCCGATCCATGGTGAGCGCATCGCCATTCTCACCAATGGCGGCGGCATTGGCGTTCTGGCGGTTGACCGGCTGATTGATCTGGGCGGCACTGCGGCGACGCTGGCAGACCCCACAATTGCCACCCTCGACAGTTTTTTGCCGAAAACCTGGTCTGGCTCCAATCCCGTTGATATTATTGGTGACGCCGATGCCGCCCGCTATGAGGCCGCCATGGCTTGCCTGCTCGGGTGCGATGAGCTTGATGCCATTCTGGTCATGAATTGCCCGACGGCACTGGCAACGAGCGCCGATACCGCAAATGCCGTCGTCAAGGCTGTCAATTCGGCGCGCCGATCAAGCGCGACCGCAACGTCCACGGCCAAGCCGGTCGTCGCGGTATGGCTGGGGGACGAGTCCGAATGGGCACCGATCTTCGAAACGGCCCGCATTCCGCATTTCCACAATGAGGTCGATGCGGTACGCGGCCTGATGCATCTGGTCAATTACCGACGCTCGCAAAACGCGCTGTTGGCGATACCTCCCAGCATTCCGGCTGATTTTGTTCCCGATATCGAGGCCGCCAAACGCGTCATCGCCGCCGCTTTGGCGAAAGGACAGACATGGCTTGATCCGGTTGAGGTCACAAAAGTGCTGGAAGCCTATGCCATTCCAGTTGCCGGGAGCTTTGAGGCCCATAGCCAGCAGGAGGCGGCTAGCCTTGCCACGACCCTTCTCCAGCACAACGCCGCGTTGGCGATGAAAATTCTGTCGCCCGAAATATCCCACAAGTCGGATGTCGGCGGCGTCCGCCTTGATCTGCGCACGCCGCAGGCGGTTGGCGCTGCCTATGCCGAAATGCTGGAGACGGTGGCCAGGCACCGCCCCGATGCTACGCTTGCGGGCGTGATCCTGCAGCCCATGATCACGCGGCCTGGGGCCTTTGAACTCATTGCCGGGCTGGCGGATGACCCGACCTTTGGTCCTGTCGTGCTGTTTGGCCATGGCGGCACGGCGGTCGAGGCCATCAACGACAAGGCCCTCGCTTTGCCGCCGCTTGATATGAAGCTCGCGCGGGAGCTGATCGCGCAGACGCGCATATCCCGCCTGATGGCAGGCTACCGTGATATACCCGCCGTCAAGGCCGACGCGGTCGCGCTGCTGCTGGTCAAGCTGTCGCATCTGAGTGCTGACCTGCCCGAAATTCACGAGCTTGATCTCAATCCGGTGCTTGCCGATGCCTCCGGGGTAATGGCCGTCGACGCGCGCATCGCCATCGCCCCATGCAGCCCAAAGACATCGCGTGCCTTTGCCAATGCCCGCTTTGCCATCCGGCCCTATCCCAGGGAATGGGAGCGCGACATTGTTCTGCCGAACGGTCGCGCGCTCCACCTGCGGCCTTTGCGGACGGATGACGCGCCACTTTATGAGGCCTTTTTCAGCCATATCACCCATGATGACCTGTACAAGCGTTTCTTCTGGGCGATGCGCAGCGTCACCCCGGCTTTGATCGGCCGCCTCACCCAGATTGATTATGGGCGCACCATGGTCTTCCTGGCGCTGGATTCGAAAGGAGGGGTCATAGGGGGCGTAGTGCGCCTTGAAACCGACGCTAACCGGGAGCATGGGGAATTTGCCATACTGGTGCGTTCTGACTGCAAGGGTCACGGCCTTGGATGGGTGCTGATGGAGCAATGCATTGCCTTTGCCAAGGCTGAAGGCCTGCAAAGCGTCGATGGCCAGGTGCTCAGCGAGAACAGCGCCATGCTGAAGATGTGTGCCGAATTCGGCTTTGCCATTGCAACTGATCCCGATGCGCCGGAAATCAGGAATGTCTCACTTCGGATCGACGCCAAGGCCCCGGACGCTGCCCTGGAGAAAGCATGAGGGGGTGTGCTGATGCCCTATCGATCAATCGAGGATTTGCCGCCCGGCGTCCACAAGCACCTGCCGGCGCACGCGCAAGAGATATTCCTGGCGGCCTTCAACCACGCCTTTGATGAATATGCCCAACGGGCGGATCGCGAGGAATTGAGCTTCCGGGTCGCGTGGGCCGCGGTCAAACGCAGCTACCACAAGGTTGGCGATCAATGGGTGAAAAAGTGACGCTCCGGCAACCATGGCCATCCGCGCCTATAATCCTCCCGACAGCAGCCCCGCAAAGGGGTGAAATCTGATCAGGCTGCCTTCCGCAATGTCCCCCACGGCGGCGGGCATTTCAGCCAGTCCGTCGGCCTGCGTCAACGGCATGAGGCGTGCCGAGCCGCCGCGTCCGAGCTTTTCCAGCAGCGGGAGCCCATCGGCATCGTGTCCGCTTATTCTGGCGGGGACAAATTCCGTGCGGCCAGGTTTGTGAAAAAACACCTGCGCGGTGCGGGCCGTACGCGCCCGATCCCTTGTTTCGGCCAGGCCGCCGAGTTTGGCCAGCGCCGGACGAGCAAAGAGCAGATAATGAACGAGCGCCGCCACCGGATTACCCGGCAGGCCCAGCACCTGCATGTTGCCAAGCCTGCCAAAAGCCATCGGCTTGCCGGGGCGCAAGGCGAGATGAAAGCAGGAACAAGTACCGCCCGCCAGCAGCAGGGCGCGCGCCAGATGGTCGGCTTCGCTGCCATAAACGCCGCCGGACGTGACGAGCAAATCCGTCCCTGTCGCCGCCGCCGATAATGCCTCCGCAAGAATTTCCGTTCTGTCAGAAAAAATGCCCAGGTCCACCGTGTCAAGCGAAGGATCAACCAGTGCCGACAACAGCATGGGGCGGTTGGAATCGGCAATTTGGCCCTCGGCGGCGCTCGCGCTGGCCTCGACCAGTTCATTGCCGGTCGACAAGACCCCGACCCGCACCCGCCGCACCACGGGCACGCGACCGACTCCGGCCGCGGCCAGCAGCGCAAGGTGGCGGGGATCAAGCCCCGTGCCTCGCCGCAAAAGCACCATGCCAGGGGCGACATCTTCGCCGCGCCGACGAATATTGGCACCAGCGGGCACAGCCTTGGCATAAGTGATCACGTCGCCATCGCGCGCCACGGCTTCTTCTGGAATGACCGCCGCAATGTCGGCGGGGACAGCGGCACCTGTCAGAATGCGCAGGCTCGTGCCAGGCTGGAAAGCTGCCACGCGCGGCCCATCGCCAGCATGGATCCCAGCGACGATTCGGAGCCGCAGCGGCAGCGGCGCGCCAAGGTCGCGCGCATGGATGCCATAGCCATCGACCGCGCTGTTGTCGAACCGGGGCAGGGCAGTTCCCGCCATCTGATCTGCGGAAAGGCAGCGGCCGGAAGCCGCCGCCACTGGCAGCCATTCGACCCCCGCCACCGGGCTGACTTGTTCCAGCACTTGGCCCCGCGCCTCCGCCGGATCAACCAGCAGTTTTTCCCGGAGCGGCGGACTTGGGTTGAAGTTCATGTCAATCTTTCTCGCACCCGCACCCTGGCGGGCAATAGCCATTGTCCATGATCGTGCGTCATGCAACAAACTGTCACGCCGCGCCATCACTGATGACGCTGCGGCAGAAGTAGCATCGGCCCATAGCTGATGGCAAAGCCGAGGAACGCAGCAATCCAAAGACAGGCCGCAATGACAAGCAATGGCAGCATCCATGTTGTCGCAAAGGCCGCTGCAATCCGCGTGATCGCGGCGAGCGACACCAGCGCATAGATCAGGACGGTCGCCCGATCAGCCGAGAGCGCCCGCCCGACATGGCCGCGCGTCGCCCGTGTCATCACCGCCAGGGTCATCGTGCCAATTGCCCCGGCTGTCAGTGCGTGAATGGCCCCGCTCAGCGGCACATCAGCCCCAAGCACCGACAGGCCGAGCAGCGCCGCCCCCAAGACCAGCCAGGCATAGCCGATATGGAGCACGAGCAGCAGCGGTTCTGCCACCGTTGCCAGACCGCGCCAGCGCAGCAGCCGCCAGAGATTGATCGCCGCACCGAGCAGCAGCAACAGGCCGAAGGCGCGGAATGCCGACAGAAAGGCCCAGCCGATCAGGCCAGCATGGAGACTACCGAGGGCGATCTTGTCGATCAGGCCGTGGCTGGCGGGCAAAGCCGACCCCGGACGTTTGGCCAGCCAGTTGCGGGTGAAGCTGGGCACGATCCGGCCCGCCATGATCGAGACCAGCAGGATGATGG
>DAICZI010000105.1 GCA_027311205.1 Beijerinckiaceae bacterium
AGTTCTGCACCTGCGTGGGGGATGGGTTGCTGCCCGGGGTTATCGGCGCGAGCGTGAGCCCGGAAGGCTATGCACCCGAGAGCCTTGAACTTCTGCTCCTGCCGCTGCGTCAGATCAACGGCGAACCCGGCATGATTCTTGGTTCAATGGCCTTGCCACCCGGCGTTCGTTGGCTTGGCTTGCGCCCGTGCCAGCCATTCAGCTTGACCTCGCATCGATTTTTGAACCGCGAGGCCTCGCAATCCACGCATATCAGCCATGCAATTTTGCGGAACGGGCACGAATCCCGCAAACCCTCGTCAATTCAGCCTTCGCAACCATGGCGACGGGCGCATCTAGCGGTCTATGAGGGTGGATTAGCTCTAAAGTCACAAAAGTAGATGCCAAGATCGCCCTTACGATAAGCGTGTCTTAACTTTCTGAAATTAACCTGTTTTTGGATGAAGCAGCCCTGCTTCACAAAAAGCACATGAGCCGATGATCCCAGTTCGTAAAATCCTCGAACGACCGCAGGAACGCCGCCGCCATCAAAGGGTAAGAATAGCGCTTCTCGGCCGCTACATGCTGGAAGACTACCGCGAATTCCCCTGTCAAACGCTGGACATGTCACCGGGCGGCGTTGCGTTGTTCGTTCCCGTCAAGGGCAGCCTTGGCGAGAAAGTGGTCGCCTATATTGACCAACTCGGACGGCTGCAAGGCGTCATCGCGCGCCAGTTTGACAATGGCTTTGCGCTGCGGCTGACCATGTCGCAGGTCAAGCGCGAAAAACTCGCCGATCAGTTGACCTGGCTCGCCAACCGGCACGCTCTTGGCATGCCGGAAGATCGGCGGCATGAACGCATGGTGCCCAGCAACCCGCGCACGACGCTGAAACTCGCCGATGGCCGCGAATACATGGTGAAGTTGGTCGATTTTTCGATCTCAGGCTGCGCCGTGCTTTGTGACGTCAAGCCACCGATCAACACAATTCTGACGATCGGCAACACGCCCGGTCGGGTGGTGCGTGTGTTCGAAGCCGGAGTCGCCATCGAATTCAGCACCATGTTCGCGCCTGAAAATTTCGACGCCAATCTGACGCTTTAGAGCCTGGTGGCTGCATCGCGAATTCAAAAACGCCGGTGCTGCTCACGCCTGACGGAGCGCGGCTCCGATTTCCAGCCTGATGTCATCAAGCGCTTGCTGACCCGCCGCCTTGCCAATGTCGATCAATTCTGCGGCGCGATGAAAATCAAACAATCCTATTTTGCCAACGCGGCATTTGATCATGGCATCTGGCGGATCGCCTGCCAACCGCGACCGCGCGATGCGATCCTGCGTGATATTGAAGGCATCAAGCATCGTTTTGGCGATCGAAGGGGCGGCGCTGCGCCGATCCGCAAGAAAGCCCTTGCGTGACTGATCGGTGGACAGCGACGGCGAATCACCAGGATCGCCAGCCGGCAAGCCATCCGCCTGGCCGTGATTCGCGCGGGCCAGCGACGAATCACGAATGCCGCCGCGCCCGAAATTATCGGCCACCATGGTGACAGCGATGACAATGTCAGCCCCCAGGGCCCGGCACAAAGTCACCGGCACCGGATTGACCAGCGCGCCGTCAAACAGCCAGTCCCCGCCAATTCTGACCGGTTCGAAAATGCCCGGCAGGGCATAGGAGGCCCGCACCGCATCGCTCAGACGCCCCGACGTCAGCCAGATTTCCTGGCCGGTTTTGCACTGGGTCGCGACCGCTGCAAACTGCAGGGCCAGATCACTGATATCAACATGCCCTAACTGTGCTTCCAGCATGGTTCGCAGCCGACCACCTGAAAGCAGCCCCGCCCCATTGAAGGTAAAATCCATCAGGCTGAACACGCGCCGCGGCGTCAGCGAGCGTGCGAAGGTTTCAAGACCGTCAAGTTTGCCAGCGGCATAACAGCCCCCCACCACCGCGCCGATTGATGAGCCAGCAATCACATGAGGTTTCAAGCCGTTGGCTTCAAGCACTTCAAGCAGGCCAATCTGCGCCCAGCCATGGGCCGCACCACCCCCCAGCGCCAGGCCGATACGCGGCGCGGCTGTCGGCGCGCTGGCAACCACCGAGGTATTCGCACGATTCATGAAGGGGATAGGCATGGACACCCTACGATGACAAAACTCAACAATGACAAAACTCGCTTCAACGCCGTCGGGCAGCACCTCTTGAACGCCGTCGGGCAGCACCTCTTGCTGTGCTGCCAAACCCGAAAATCAAGCGCCCTCAAACAGCAAACGACCGCCCGGCACAACCCGCCGGTAAAAACATGAATGCCGCCCGGTGTGACAGGCGTGGCCATCGCCTCCGACCTTGACCCGCAGCAACAGCGCGTCCTGATCGCAATCAGTCCGCATTTCAACAATGCTCTGCACCTGGCCCGAGGTGTCGCCCTTGCGCCAGATCTCGCGGCGCGAACGCGACCAATAATGCGCCACCCCGGTTTCGAGGCTCAGTCGAAGCGCCTCCTCGTTCATGTAGGCGACCATCAGCACGTCCTGTGTCGCATCCGCGATGGTCACGCAGACGATGAGACCGGCGTGATCGAACCGGGGCTGGAAGTTCAGCCCTTCTTCAAGCGCCCTTTTATCGATAATTTCGCTCAAGGGTCAGACTCTCTGGCGCACCAGCGACAGGAATCGTGCCTGCTCTGCCGGATCGTCCTTGAAGGTGCCGGTAAACTGCATCGTCACGGTCGATGAACCAGCCTTCTGCACACCGCGCATCGCCATGCACATGTGCTCAGCTTCAATCATGACGCCTAGCCCACGCGGATGCAGTGCATCCTCGATGGCTTCAACAATTTGTGCGTTCATCGCCTCCTGTGTCTGGAGGCGACGCGCAAAAATCTCGACAACGCGCGCCAGTTTGGAGAGGCCGACGACGCCCTTTTTGGGCACATAGGCTATGTGGGCTCGCCCGGTGAACGGCACCATATGGTGCTCGCAATGCGAGGTGAAGGTGATATCGCGCACCAGCACCATATCCTGATAGCCCTCGACATCCTGAAACACCCGGCGCAGGGCGGAGGCCGCATCCTTGGTGTAGCCGCCATAAATCTCTTCATAGGCTTTTACGACGCGGCGCGGGGTATCACGCAGACCCTCGCGGTCTGGATCATCTCCAGCCCAGCGCACCAGAACCCGCACCGCGGCTTCCGCCTCCTCGCGCGTGGGGCGCTGAACCGGTGCCTTGAGACTCGGCACTTTAGAACTATGCACAACTGGTGAGGGCTTGACCACGGCATCCATGCGGTGCCTCCGTTAGAACCAAATCTGCGATGCTTGGATTGTCGGGCCTGATGATGCGAACCTTGTCATCGCATCATCATGCCGCCTCCCGCCCCAAAAAGCAAAGACTCCCCGCCCCTCGCAAACAGCTCAGTGGCGGACTATATGCCAGAGATAGGTCGAAAATTGCAATGCTCAAGCCCGGACGCGTGCGAATGCTGAACGAAGTCTATAACCGCCGCATTATCGAACTGGCGGCCAACATTCCCAGACTGGGGCGCCTGCCTGCGCCTGATGCCACCGCCACCGCCCATTCCAGGCTCTGCGGCTCGAAAGTGACCGTGGATATCGCCCTGCGCGATGGCGTGATCAGCGATTTTGCCCATGATGTGAAAGCCTGCGCGCTGGGGCAAGCCTCATCCTCGATCATGGCGCATCACATCATTGGCGCGACTCCAGCCGAATTGCGCCAACTGCGCGATACGGTGCGGGCCATGCTGAAGGAAAATGGCCCACCGCCCGGCGGTCGCTGGGCCGATGTTGCTGTGCTGGAACCAGTGCGCGATTACAAAGCCCGCCACGCCTCGACCCTGCTGACCTTCGAGGCGGTTGTCGACGCGCTGGACCAGATTGACGCGAGGGCCGCTTGAGGCTCAATCCCGGCTTGCAAAAATGGCCCCGCTGGGGTGGCCGAATGGCGATTCGCGCCTATCAACTCACCTTTTCCAGCCTGGTCGGCGGTCAATGCCGCCATTTGCCCACATGCTCGCAATTCACCAGTGAGGCCATGGCTCGGCACGGGCTTTGGGCAGGCGGCTGGATGGGTCTGGCCCGAATATACCGGTGCCGACCTGGCGGCACGTCCGGCTATGATCCCGCGCCGCTGGATTTGCCCGCGGGCGTTTCATGGGCCAGACCATGGGCTTATGGCCGCTGGCATGGCCCCTTGCCCGAGTTGCCGCTCACGAAGCTGCCGCAAGAATAACCGAGCGGGCAATCAACCGCTGCCGGATATCGGGAGCAAGGGCTCGCAGAGTTGTGAGATAGGCCCCGACCGATTTGCACAGATCGGCATCACTCAGCGCTTGGGCAGGTTGGCGGCCATCCACCAGCAGACCAATGGTCTCGGGGGAAAGCCCCGCCTGCTTGAGCGCTTCGGTCAAAGCGGTGAAATCAGCGGGCGTCGGCCGCTCAGGGTCGTGCTGATGCGAACGTCCGGCTGTAATCGCCGCCAGATCCGCCTGGCCCAAGTCCAGCATCAACTTATTATGATTGCTCGTAAAGGCAGCTAATGCCGCGCTCGGACGCCCCTGGTAAAAATCAACACAGGCCGCCGGGTCTTTGGTGGCGAGGGCTGCCAGAATGGCGCGTTGCGCATCAATGATCTGGTCCAGATTGGCGATTGGAGCACGTCCCGCCAGCACGCCGTAATCCTCGCGCAGACTGCGCATGGCAAAGGCCAGCGCCTCAGGCGCGGCAACCGGTGCCGCTACGCCTGGCACCGTCGAAATCTGCCGCACAATGCCCCTGTACTCATCCGGCAACGCAGCCTTCAGGGCGCTGAAATACGGTCCGGTGTCTGGATTGCTGAGATAAACCGGCTCGCCGCCGACCGGTGTCGCCAGTCCGCCAGCGGCAATTTCGACAGCCTGCGCGGGTCGAAGGCCGGGATAGCGATCCTGAAGCATCAGGCCAACGGCCACCAGCCCCGCCAATCCCAGCAATATCAGCCGCAGCCGTTCCACGAAATGCCACTCCTGTTCAAACAGGGGAAATACAGGAATTTGCACCGAGCGCAAAGGGCCACGCCGCGAAGCGAAGGCGTTTCGTCATCCATTGCCTGCGGCTATAGCGCTCACGACTGCACCATATCAAAAAAGGCCCGCATCGCTGCGGGCCTTTCGAAATGGTTCAACTTGCGCTGTTCATGGCTGTTTCAGGCAGCCAACCCGCGCCTAGAACTTGTAAATGAGCGCAGCGCGCACCAGATCGTCGCTGAACTTCTGGCGGATATTGAGAGGCGCGCCACCCGTGGCGAAATGCTTCGGCGAGAACTCGTCGTGGATATATTCCAGACGCGCAACCCAATTATCGGTCACGGCATAGTCAACGCCAGCACCAAGGTTCCAGCCGGTCACCCAAGAAGGACCAGCGCCGGTCGACGTGCCGGAGAAGCTCACGGATTCGTCGGCATAGCTCAAGCCGCCAGCAACAAACAGCAGGGCCCTGTCAAATCCGTAGCCGAGGCGCAGCCGGGCATGATCCGTCCACCTCTGCTCGGCTTTCACCGCAGTGCCAGCAAACGTGGTGCTGTCGGTGTGCTTGCCGGTAGCCCAGGTGCCATCAAGTTCAGCACCCACCACGAAACCGCCGGAGAATTCGTAGTTGTAGCCAGCCAGCGCACCGAGCGCGAAGCCATTGACGTTACTGGTGGCTTCCAGACCGGTCAAGACATCACGGCTCTGCGAATTCATGTGCGCCCAGCCAGCATCCGCACCCAGATAGAAGCCAGTCCAGGAGAACTCCGGCACAGCGACGGGGGCTGGCGGCGCACCCTTATAAACACGTGCGGGCAGATCCGAAGCGAGTGCTGTGCCCGCAATCAACGAGACAGCCAAGGCTGTGGCAGCCAATAGTTTTTTTGACATGAGATCCCTCATAATCCAAGCGCCCAACGTGGACGCGGTTAACAATACCACTGTGTAAATACTCAAATTGATCGGTAGTCAACATCAGAAACATACTGGGAAGCGGTGTCGATAGGCTTTAAGTTAACTTGTGATAAATATGACACACACAGTAATATATTGTTAACCAAAAAACGTATGCTCGAATATTGTTCATAATATGTCAAAATTTGACAATTTTTGCGGTTCGTCGGACCCTGCAGTGTCGCCTAGGAGTTTGCCATGTCCTCTCCCCGTTCACCTGGATTTGCCACCCTCGCCATTCATGCTGGCAGCCAACCTGATGCCTCCACCGGTGCGCGGGCCACGCCAATTTATCAAACAACTTCATTTGTGTTTGACGATGTCGACCATGCCGCCTCGCTGTTTGGCCTGCAGGCTTTCGGCAATATCTATACC
>DAICZI010000106.1 GCA_027311205.1 Beijerinckiaceae bacterium
CCCTTGTTTTTGTTGCGGGGGGGTTGAATCCCCGCGTTCAGCCCAGTTCGCCAGTCCGGCCTTTTCAAAAGCCCAGAAGTAGCGTTCTGTCATTTGCCGTACCCGTTGCAGGCGCCAGGCAACGACGCCGATGACTGCAAGAGCCGCAAAATTCACCAAATAATAATGCACGGTCAACAAGCGCTCCTGATAAAGCGCATAATGCAGGAATTGCACGCCTGCCGCAAGCAAGGCGCAATAGAACACCACTTTGGTGACAGGGTTCCAGGTTGCAGCCATGGCGCGGCCAATGGATACCGCTCCGAGGCCACCCAGAACGAGCGTCAGGCCCAAAAACACATAGAGGCCATGAGGCGTGGCGGGCCAGATCCATCCCATCAGTGGCCTCCTTCAAGATAGGCGGCCTGCACTTCAGGACGGGCCAAAAGCTCTTTGCCGGTGCCTGATATGGTGATCAGGCCATTGACCATCACATAGCCCCGGTCTGCCAGTTTCAGCGCGCCGAAAGCGTTCTGCTCCACGAGCAGAACCGTCAGGCCCTCGCGTTTGTTCAGATCGCGAATAACATCGAAAATCTGCAACGCGATCAGTGGCGCGAGGCCGAGCGAGGGTTCATCCAGCATCAAAAGGCGCGGACGCGACATGATGGCGCGCGCGATGGCCAACATCTGCTGCTCGCCGCCTGACAGCGTGCCGCCACGCTGCGTGGCCCGGTCTTTGAGGCGCGGGAACAGGGCATAGACCCGCTCCAGATCCTCGGCGAAATGCGCAAATTTGTTCAGCGCCGCGCCCATTTGCAAGTTTTCATAGACGCTCATGCGCGGAAAAATCCGCCGACCTTCCGGCGATTGGGCAATGCCCATGCGCGCGATCTCATGGGTGGCAAGCTTGCTGATGTCACGGCCATCATAGAGAATCTGGCCTTCCCTGGCGCGCGGACTGCCGAAAATCGTCATCATCAGCGTGGATTTGCCCGCGCCATTGGCCCCGATCAGCGTGACGATCTCGCCTTCCGCAACGCTCAGATCGACACCCTTCAGCGCGATAATATTGCCATAATAGGTTTTGACGCCCTTGATTTCCAGCAGCGGGGCTTTGACAGCGGCTTCGACGCTCATGCGTGCAACTCCGCTTCAACTGTGGCAACTTCGGCCTCGTCGGCAACGCCGAGATAGGCGGCGATGACTTTGGGGTCTGCCCGAACCTCTGCCGGGGCCCCATCGGCGATCTTGGTCCCGTAATCCAGCACGATAACATGATCGGAAATCTGCATTACCACGGACATGTCATGCTCAATCAAAAACACCGAAACGCCATCCTTGTCGCGGATCGAGCGCAGCAACGAATTGAGTTCAGCCGATTCGCGCGGGTTGAGGCCGGCGGCAGGCTCATCAAGACACAGCAGCACCGGTTGGGTGCACATGGCACGGGCAATCTCAAGGCGGCGCTGCGCGCCATAGGGCAATTCGCCGGCGGCATCGTCAGCGCGATCGGTGAGGCCGATGCGATCAAGCCATTGGCGGGCAAAATCAACCGCCTCAGCCTGACGGCGCACAAACGATGGCGCGCCAAACAGCCCGAGCAAACTGTAGCCCGATGCCGCCATCAGCGGCGTGTGCTGCGCGACAATCAGATTTTCAAGCACGGTCATGCCCGAAAACAGGCGGATGTTCTGAAAGGTGCGGGCAACGCGTGCCTCTCGCGCGACTTCGTAACCTGGCAGGCGCTCAAGCAGGTAGAGATCATGGCTGTCGGTCAGGGACCGACGGGAACTTGTAACCGTCAACCGATCCACAGCGCCCGGATCGACCTTGCCGACGCGCGCCAGCGCCAGGCGACCCGTCGTCGGCTTGTAAAAGCCGGTAACGCAGTTGAACACGGTGGTCTTGCCCGCGCCATTGGGGCCAATCAGTGCAGTGATGTCGCCACGACCGACGGTGAAAGAGACATCATTGACTGCTGTCAACCCGCCGAACACCATGCTGAGATGGTCAACGACAAGCAGTGGCTCGTTTTGCCAGCGCATCAGCCGTGCCCCTCTTTGACATTCGCTCCGGAAATCGTCCTTGCCTCATTGAGGAAGATCGACGGCGCGCGCGTCGATACAAGGCCGCGTGGCCTGAAAATCATCATAAGCACCATGCCCGCCCCGAAAATCAGCATGCGATATTGCACCGGGTCAAAACTCGGCCCGAAGAGATATTTGAGGAAACCCAATTCGCGCAGGATTTCCGTGCCGCCAATCATCAGGGCCGCTGCAAAGGCAACGCCAATCTGCGAGCCGAGGCCGCCGAGCACGACGATCGCCAGAATGGTGGCCGATTCGATGAAGGTGAAACTGTCGGGGCTGACAAAACCCTGGCGCACCGCGAAGAACGAACCGGCAAACCCGGCAAACATTGCCCCCAGCGAGAACGCCGTGAGCTTGGTGATGGTCGTGTTGATGCCCAGCGATCGGCAGGCGATTTCATCTTCGCGCAAGGCTTCCCACGCGCGGCCAATCGGCAGCCGACGGATTCGCATGGTCACGAAATAGGTCAGCAATGCCAGCGCCAGTATCAGAAAATACAGGAATATCGTCTGCTGGATCGGTTGGTAGTGCAGATGAAAAAACGAGGCGAAAGTCGTGTGCGTGTCATCATCCTCGAAGGGCAGGCCAAAGAAGCTGACATGCGGAATGGAGTCGATGCCGGCATAGCCATTGGAAAACGCCGTCCAGTTGATCAGAATCATCCGGATGATTTCACCAAAGGCGAGGGTGACGATGGCCAGATAATCGCCGCGCAACCGCAACACCGGGAACCCCAATATCATGCCCCACAAGGCCGCCAGCATCCCCGCAAGCGGCAGGCAAATCCAGAAAGACAGACCAAATTTGGTGGAGAGCAGCGCGTAGGAATAAGCTCCCACCGCGTAAAATGCCACATAGCCCAGATCGAGCAGGCCCGCGAGCCCGACGACGATGTTCAATCCCCAGCCCAGCATCACGTAGATCAGGATCTGGATGCCATAATTGTTGATCCATTTCAGGGAACCGAGCGGCCCTGCGACCCCATACATGATGAACGGATAGGCGATCAGCAGAAGAACAAGCAGGCCCTTGAGTTTCGACGCTGTTTGGGGCGCAATGGCAACGACCGCCCGCTTGGTCGTCGCCCTGCGGCTCGATTGCCACAGGACAAACAGCACACGGGCGGCAAAAATGGTCGCCACCAGGCCGGCCACCAGCGCCGGGCGCGTCGAGACGACAAGCTGGTTGTTGATGTTGGCCCCAGCCCGGAACAAGAGGATGGGAATCGACAGAGCGGTGGCCGCCAGCGCCGCCCAAATGCCTTGGTTCAGCGCAAGGCCAAAATTTGGCACGCCCTGTGCCCTGTCCGGTTTCGTGGTGACGCTCATCGGATCAAACCTTTTCCACTTCAGGACGGCCAAGCAGTCCAGAGGGCATGAACACGAGCGTGATAGCGAGAATTGAGAAGGCGGCGATGTCTTTGTAATCCGTCGAGAAATAGGCCGACCAGAAGGTCTCGATCAAACCAATCAGCAAGCCGCCCAAAACCGCGCCGGGCAAAGAACCGATGCCACCGAGCACCGCCGCCGTGAAGGCCTTGGTGCCGGGCAAAAAGCCATCGGCGAAATTCACCACGCCATATTTCATGAGATAGAGCGAGCCGGCCACGGCTGCGAGGGCCGCGCCGATAATGAAGGTCAACGACACGGTGCGGTTGACATCGACTCCAAGCAGCGACGCCATTTTCATGTCCTGCTCGCAGGCACGCTGCGAACGCCCCAGCGAGGTGTAACGCACCATGAACCAGAACCCCGCCAGCAGCAGGACGGTCACCACCACGATGATGATGTCGCTGTAGGACATGGTCACGTCAAACTGGCCGCCATGGGTCAGCGTGATCGACTTGCCGAAAGGATTGGCAATCGGTTTGTTGCGAGGGCCTTGCGCGACCTGCACAAAATTCGACAGGAAAATAGACATGCCAATCGCCGAAATCAGCGGCGCCAGGCGGAATGACCCGCGTAACGGGCGGTAAGCGATCCGCTCAATCGCCCAGTTCCAGACCGAAGTCATCAGCATGGAGGCCAAAGTGGCCAGCACAAACACCAAGGGCATGAAAGTCATGCCCAGCTTCTGGGTCATCAGCAGCAAAAACAGCAGCGCGATGAAAGCCGAGAGCATGAACACGTCGCCATGCGCGAAATTGACCATGCCGATGATGCCATAGACCATGGTGTAGCCAATGGCGATAAGCCCATAAATCGCACCCAGCGACAGGCCGTTGATCAATTCCTGCAGGAACAAGTCCATGCCAGCGCTACCCCCGTTCAACCCTCGACTGGCGCAGCTTGTTGTCGCGCGTCCAGCTTTCCCTCTCCTCGCCGCAGCTCAGATCGGACGGGATAGTTGAAGCTTAAATCGTGCGGCATTGCAAGCCTAACTTTGCCTCAATGTGCAAGCATTGTTGCCAAAGTTGCCGCGCCAATGGCCAAGTGTGCCCATATTTGGGGCGATTCAGGCCAATTTTGCGCGAAAAGTGGGGATTATGGCGCACTCGAAGGGATTCGAACCCCTGGCCTCTGCCTTCGGAGGGCAGCGCTCTATCCAGCTGAGCTACGAGTGCGTCGCAGTTTGATATCTGATTTGAGGATGGTCGGCAAGGCGTCCGGAAACAGGTTGCGGCCACGAGGCTAATGTTTAAGGTGCGACCTTCATTGCATCAGGGTTCCTCATGGCAGATTCTTCTCAGTCGATTTCGCCCAAAGCCTTCCGTTATTTGCTCATGGGCAATCTCAATGCGCAGTTTTCTGAACAGATGGCCCTGGCGGCTGCACCTTTGGTTGCCGTGCTCACCCTCCGCGCCAGCGCGGCAGATACCAGTCTGCTTCAATCCGCCCAAACTCTGCCGTTCCTGCTTCTGTCGCTGCCAGCGGGGGTTTTGGCTGATCGCTATCCGCGGGCGAGGCTGATGGCCACCGCCGAATTCACGCGTGCGCTCACGCTCACGCTCATTCTGGCGCTTTATGTTACGGGGACGCTCAATCTGGGGCTGCTGGCGGGCCTTGGATTTTGCGGGGCTGTCGGCACCGTGGTTTATAATGTTGCTGCGCCGGCGCTGGTGCCCAGCCTTGTGCCGCGCGCCGGTCTTGCGTCGGCCAACCGCTGGCTGGAAATGGCCCGTAGCGTCGCTTTTGCCGCCGGGCCCGCCATCGGCGGCACCTTTGTCGGCTGGATTGGGGCGCCTGCCGCGTATGAAACCGCGATCGCGCTGTCACTGCTGGCAGTCGCGTTCCAGAGCCGCCTGCCGAAGGAAGCGCCGGTCATGACACCGCAGCGCCATCCCCTTGCCGAATTGGCCGAGGGCTGGCGCTTTGTCACGGGGCATCCGCTCCTCAAACCCATGCTGATCTGCTCGATTATCTATAATCTTGGCTTCTTCATGATTCAGGGTGTGTTCGTCGCCTATGCCGTGCATCATCTCAAGCTTGATGCGGCCCAGATCGGCCTGGTGCTGGCCTGTTTTGGCTTCGGCATGCTGTCATCCGGTCTGGTCGCCCCCTGGCTGATGGCGAGGTTGCGTCCCGGCCTGACCATCATGCTTGGCCCCACGGCCGGCTTGGGTGCGGCTTGGATGGTGGCCCTCAGCGTGCATTGGCCCTCAAGCATGCTGGTGGCCTTGGCTTTCTATCTGCTCGGCTTTGGCGCTATTCTCTGGGTGATTGCGACCACGACGGTGCGGCAGATGACCACGCCGGGCCACCTGTTGGGCCGGGTTTCCGCCGTTTTGGTCACGGGAAGCTTTGGCGCGCGGCCGTTAGGCGCTGCCTTGGCGGCAGGCGTGGCAGCAGTTTGGGGCGTAAGCGCGTGCCTGTACGTGGCGGCCCTTTGCTTCGCGCTGCAATGGGCGGTTATCATGGCCTCGCCCATTCCGCGCATGCTCAGCTATGGCGAAACTGTTCCGGTCTGACCCTGGCATGGACTTGGTAACCTCTGGGCCTTATGAAGCGCGCATGACTGAGACAGTAACCACAACAACTGCCCCAATGCGCATGGGCATGTTTGACAGGTTTTACCGCTGGACGCTGAGTCTGGCGCAAAGCCGCCATGCCCCATTGGCGCTGGGAGCGATTGCTTTTGCGGAAAGTTCGTTCTTTCCGATCCCGCCCGATGCGCTGCTGATTCCGATGTCGATTGCCAGGCCCAACCGCGCGTGGGCCTATGCGTTGATCTGCACCGTCGGTTCGGTGCTGGGGGCGATGCTCGGCTATGCCATAGGCTCGGTGCTTTATGACACCGTCGGGCAA
>DAICZI010000107.1:0-4201 GCA_027311205.1 Beijerinckiaceae bacterium
CAAAACAACTGACCCTTTGCCAGCTTCAGCCGCCGCCAGCCATTCGCCAAGGCGCAAAATCTCGCTTTCGCGACCTATGAGACCGGGGTCGCCAGGCGCCTGCCGCAAGGCCGAAAAACGGCTTTTGGCACGACTCTCGCCTTCTACATGCCAAAAAGGCGCAACGTTTCCCTGCGCTTCACTGTGATCCAAAGCCCGACAATCGAACAATTTGCCGAGCATTTTCCAGGTCGATGCTGCGATCACGAGACCATTGGGCGGGGCGGCCCGCTCGGCGCTAACCGCGACACGTGTAATATCGCCCCCTAAATCAATCTGCAGGTTGCCTGTCTCGGCAATGGCGTCGTGGACGATGGCAGGTCCTGTGGCAGCACCAGCGCGCAGGCGAGGCCGGTACCCGGAAATAGGTTTCAGAGCCTTGATTTCACGAAGAATTTGCAAAGCGGCGCGCACCGCGCGTTCGGCATCAAGCCCTTGCGCGTGGGGATAGCCGAAGCTGGCATGAATGCCGTCGCCCTCAAAGCGCAGCACGTGCCCTTTGCTGGCTTCGACCGTGCGAGTCACAAGGGCGCGCACAGCCAGAATAATATCGCGCGCCACTTCGGGATCGTAGCGCTCAGCTAATTCTGTCGAACCTACAAGATCAAACACGAGCAGCGTGACAACACGCCAGTGCAAGGGCTTGCTCTGCACGGTATCGTCAAGGATTTCAGCGGGGCGGACGTGCCGCGCGGCATCAAGAATTACACGGCGGTGCCCAATGGAACGCACCCCCAGATCGCGCAAATCATCCTTCGTCAGAGTTGGCAGAATATCAAAATCAATGTGGTTGTCACTAAAGATTTCTGCATAGTCATGAAGCCCAAGAGAATTGAGCCACGACGGAATTGAAAGATGCTGATGTCCGCTCATAATCTCACCGTCCCAAGAATTCTATGTAAATCGTCCTAATATAAATTCAGGAACATAGAATTCTTTGAACAGCGCTTGTGTCCTTAGCTCAATCCGCGCCAGGCAACGTCTAATTTCATGCACTTGGACTTGAGTACAAACAGACTAACAAGCGTCAAGCCTCAAAGGGACGCAAGACTCGTAATCGGGGTGAAACATGCAGCTTTGATCGTGCAACCGCAATTGCACGATAGTCCCACAACGTCCAAAACAGCGGTGCAGACGCTTCTGACCCTGTCTCAGTTATCGAGAAAACTGCGCAACCGGCGCGAGCGGCTCGGGTGCTTCAGCTTGCGCAGGGCCTTGGCCTCAATCTGCCGGATGCGCTCGCGCGTCACCGAGAACTGCTGGCCAACTTCCTCAAGCGTGTGATCCTGATTCATGCCAATGCCAAACCGCATGCGCAGCACCCGCTCCTCGCGCGGCGTCAGCGACGCCAGCACGCGGGTGGTGGTCTCACGCAGATTGTTCTGGATCGCGGCATCAATCGGCAGAAGCGCCGATTTGTCTTCGATGAAATCACCCAGATGACTGTCTTCCTCATCGCCAATCGGCGTCTCGAGGCTGATCGGTTCCTTGGCGATTTTCAGCACCTTGCGCACTTTTTCCAGGGGCATGGCGAGCTTTTCGGCCAATTCCTCCGGGGTAGGTTCACGGCCCGATTCATGCAGCATCTGGCGCGATGTGCGCACGATCTTGTTGATCGTCTCGATCATGTGCACCGGAATGCGGATGGTGCGCGCCTGATCAGCGATCGAGCGAGTGATCGCCTGCCGGATCCACCATGTTGCGTAGGTGGAGAATTTATAGCCACGGCGGTATTCGAATTTATCGACAGCCTTCATCAGGCCGATATTGCCTTCCTGAATGAGATCAAGGAACTGCAAGCCGCGGTTGGTATATTTCTTGGCAATCGAGATCACCAGACGCAGGTTCGCCTCGACCATTTCCTTCTTGGCTTGGCGGGCCTCGCGCTCACCCTTTTGCACCATCAGCACAATGCGGCGGAATTCCTGGATTTCGAGGCCGGTTTCGGTCGCAAGCGTGTGGATGTCGCCGCGCAGTTCCTTGATGCGCTCTTTTTCAACAGCAACATATTCCTTCCAGCCGCGTCCACCCAGTTTGGAGACACGCAGCAACCATTTGGGATCAAGTTCGGAATTCTGGTAATTCTTGAGGAAATCCTCGCGCATGACGCCATGCCCTTCGGCGAGGCGCAGCAACCTTGTTTCGAAGCCAATCAGGCGTTTGTTGATGTCGTAGAGTTGCTCGACCAGCGCATCAATGCGATTCTGGTTCAGCGCCAGGGATTTGACGTCAACAACAATGTCTTTCTTCAGCGCCTTGTATTTGCGCTCCTGCGAAGGGCTCAACACCTCGTTGTTCAGCTTGTTTTTGACGTTGGCGTCCTGCAACCGGCGCAGTTTTTCTGACGCACTGGCGATTCGGTCAAAAGTTTCCAGCACTTTCGGCTTGAGTTCAGATTCCATTGCCGACAACGACAGTGAATTTTCCATGTCGTCTTCGTCATCGAAATTCTCTGGCGGCGGCATTTCGGCGTCGAGGCCTTCGGGGGGCTCGCGCGGGGCGGTCGCCGGGGCCGCAGCACCGGCAACCAGTGCATCGCCCGGCAGATCCACTTTGGGGGCATTCTTGCCGTCGGGGCCAGCGTAGGTCGCTTCAAGATCAATGATCTCGCGCAGCAGCACCTTGCCTTCATTCAATTCGTCGCGCCAGATAATGATGGCCTGAAAGGTCAGCGGGCTTTCGCACAGGCCAGCGATCATGGCCTCGCGGCCAGCCTCAATGCGCTTGGCAATGGCAATTTCGCCTTCGCGCGACAGCAATTCAACCGCGCCCATCTCGCGCAGATACATGCGCACCGGATCGTCGGTGCGGTCGATCGGCTCGGAGGTGCGGGTCGTCACCGCCGTCGTGCGCGATTGCGCGACAAGATCGCCGCCTTCAGGCTCTTCCTCTTCGGCGGCTTCCTCTGGGGTCGCTTCGGTATCCTCGACATCATCGCCTTCGGATACGCTGATGCCCATTTCACTGAGCATGGCGTAAATATCCTCGATCTGATCTGAGGTGACCTCCTCGGAGGGCAGCACTGCATTCAGTTCCGCATGCGTGACAAACCCGCGCTTCTTGGCAAGCTTGATCATCCGCTTGACGGCGGCATCCGATAGATCCAGCAACGGGCTGTCCGGTGCCTCGGCGATAGCCGTCTCACCAGAATTCTTCTCTTCAGCTTTCTTGGCCATCAAGCCTTCTCCCGTCCGCCTGTTCACGACGCTACCGGCCTTGCCAACGGCAGACCGGCGAACGCATCAAATCTCTATGCCCTCAAGGGGCTTAAGTCCGCGTTAACCACGACCGCCATTCCTGAGGGCACCGGCCGAGGCAATGACATCACTTCCTCAATCACCCGCCTGAGGAAACTCCGCGCACATCGTCCCCCGAAGTCTCCATGCCGTCCATCGACATGAGAAGCTCGCGGGTTTGGCAAAGCCGCTCAAAATGCGCATCAAATTCTTCGGGCTTGAGGGCAGGATCGCCCAGCACCGTCTCAAGATCTCTCAACTGTTGATGTAATGCGTGAGATTTCCCATGCAAGGCCAAAGCCTGATCAAATGCGCGTTCAGCCTCCGGCAAGGGACACGTGGGGCTGGCAGATGAATGCGTCGAAATTGCGGCGCTGGTCGCAATTTTCTGGCGCAGCGCGGCAAATCCCGCATCATCCAGCGCCGCCTCAAGGGCCGTATGGTCGGCAAAGTAATGCGTCGACAAGATCACCATCCTGTCGCGCAGGCGGTTGCATTCGGCATGGCCAAGGTCAAGCCCCGCGATTTCCTCGGCTCTGGCTTCGAGCAGTGCTGGCTGGCGCATCAGGATCAGCAGCAGCAATTCGACACGCGGCGGGATGCGCGTGGGAGCTGGACGAAACAGTGCCGACTGCGCCAACCCTGCCCCGATGACGGGCACGAGTGAAGCCTCACCCATGTGCGCCGGGCGTTGCGGCAGGCTTTGGAAGGCCCGGCCTCGGGTTGCGCCACGTTGATATTGCCCGCCACGGGGCGCAGCGGGACGCCCGGCAGCGCGCCCTAATGCGGCGGGCGCGCCAAATTCCTTGGCCAGTCTCGCGTCAAAATGGGCCTGGTAATGACGGCGCAACACCTCATCGCCAATGGTGCGAATGGCCTCGTGCAAGCGCCGCTCGAAGGCAGCGCGCTCGTCCGGCAACCCCACG
>DAICZI010000107.1:4211-6308 GCA_027311205.1 Beijerinckiaceae bacterium
ACCCCAAGGGATGCTGCTCGGCCTCGCGCTGCCACAGGAGGTCCACCAGCGGCAGGGCAGCATCCAGCACCTTCATCACCCCGGCACGGCCGCTGGCGCGTGCCAGATCATCGGGGTCCTGGCCTTCGGGCAGGAGCGCAAAGCGCAGGGAACGCCCCGGCCCCAGCATCGGCAGCGCAATATCCAGCGCGCGATGGGCGGCCTTGCGCCCGGCCTTATCGCCGTCAAAACACAGGATCGGCGTTTCCGCCATCTTCCACATCAGTTCGAGCTGGTTGGCGCCAAGCGCGGTGCCCAGCGGCGCGACCACATGCGCCACACCCACTGCCGTGAGGCTGATGGCATCGACATAGCCCTCGACCGCCACCAGCGACCCGGCATCATGGGCAGCCTTGCGGGCATTATGGTGGTTGAAAAGCACATCGCCTTTGTGAAACAGCGGCGTTTCCGGTGAATTCAGGTATTTTGCGGGCGCATCGGGGTTGAGCGCCCGGCCACCAAAGGCAATGACTTTGCCTGCCCGGTCACAGATCGGAAACATCACGCGATCGCGGAACCGGTCATAGGGAACCGGAATATCGTCGCCATGAATCAGCAAACCCGCCTCATTCATGGTTTCAACCCGAGCGCCCTTCAGCGCCAGGGCCTCGCGCAGGGCAAAGCGTTCCGGCGGCGCGTAACCGATGCGGAATTTCACCTGCATGTCCGGGCGCAGGCCGCGATCAGCCAGATAGCCGCGCGCCTTGGCACCCTCGCGCGCCTGCAATTGCTGCTCGAACCACGCCGCCGCCCATTCCAGCACATCAAGCAGGCCCGCACGCGCCTGCTCCTGTTCGCGGGCCGCCGGGGTCGCGACCGGCATCGCGAGCCCTGCCATCGCCGCCAGCCGCTCAACGGCTTCGGGGAAGCTCAGGCCCTCGGCTTCCACCAGGAAGCCAAAACCATCGCCATGCTTGCCGGAGGAAAAATCGTGGAAAAAGCCCTTCTGGTCGTTGACGTAAAAGGACGGGGTCTTTTCATTGCCAAATGGCGAGAGTCCGCGCCATTCGCGGCCCTGCTTCCTGAGCTTGACGCGCAAAGCCACGACTTCGGACACCGGCACGCGGGCGCGAATTTCGTCGAGGAAGCTGGGGTTGAATTTCATATCGTTTCGCTTGTGCAGTGATCTTGATGGGAGCGTCAACAAGAAGGCGAGGTTATACCCGCCTTCCACAAGACGATGACGCAATTGGCTTGCCTGCGCCGCAAATTATCGTCAAGGCATGAACCATGCACAGACAACGCGCGACGCTGGTTGGTACCCTTGCCATCGGCCTATGGGCCAGCCTTGCCGCCCTCACCATGGCGGCTGGCACCATCCCGGCCTTTGAACTTTTGAGTCTGACCTTCCTGCTGGGCGGCGTTGCAGGCCTTGCCATTGTAGCAGCGCGCGGCCGCCTTGGCGAACTCAAGGTGCCTGCCCCCGTCTGGGTTCTGGGTGTCGGTGGGCTGTTTGCCTATCATGCACTGTATTTCTCCGCTTTGCGGCTGGCGCCACCGGCTCCGACCAGCCTGATCAATTATCTCTGGCCGCTGCTGATTGTGCTGCTTTCGGGACTTTTGCCGGGGGAAACCCTGAAACCGAGCCAGATTCTCGGAGCGCTCACCGGCTTTGCGGGGGTCATCGTGCTCATTTATGCGCATGGCATCAATTTTCACGCCGATGCGCGGGCGCTACTGGGATTCGCCCTGGCGCTCGGGGCGGCTATCGTCTGGGCGACTTATTCAGTGTTGTCGCGCCGCTTTGGCCATGTGCCGAGTGATCCGGTCGCCGTCTTTTGCCTTGTTACGGCGCTGCTGGCGGGTGTGTTGCACTTTGCCTTCGAGCCGACAATCGTGCCCCATAGCCCTGGCCCCTGGCTCGCCATCATCATGCTTGGGCTTGGCCCGGTCGGGCTGGCGTTTTATGTCTGGGATTATGGCGTCAAACAAGGCGATATACGTTTCCTCGGGGTCGCGTCCTATGCGGCCCCGGTGCTGTCAACCTTGCTACTGGTCATTTTCGGCTACGCCGCGCCGACCTTGAGTCTGGCGCTGGCTGGCTGTCTGATCGTCGCC
>DAICZI010000108.1 GCA_027311205.1 Beijerinckiaceae bacterium
CATGAAGGTGCCACACCGAAAGTGCCGCCATCAGTTGCCTTGGGTTCAACAACACCCTCCGAACTGGACACGACCCCCGTGCCGGTATCGTTCACCAAACTGGTGCCAGTGCCAGACAATACCACGATGTTGCCCCGGGTGGCCCCAACGGCACCAGCCCATCCTGATTTCGCCGCGTTGATCCGGTCGAGCGATGCCACTGCCCAGGAGCATTGCCTCGCTGAAGCGATTTATTTCGAAGCGCGCAGCGAATCCGACAAGGGCGAAGCTGCCGTGGCGCAGGTGGTGCTGAACCGGGTGCGCTCCGGGCTTTATCCCCACAGCGTCTGCGGCGTGGTGTTTCAGAATTCCCGGCACCGCAATGCCTGTCAGTTCTCCTTTGCCTGCAATGGCCACCGTTTGGTGGTGCGTGAAGCCGCTGCATGGCAGCGCGCCGTCGCCATCGCCCATGCCGTCACCAATGGCCGCACCTATGTCGCCAAGGTTGGCGATGCGACACATTATCACGCCAATTATGTGCATCCGCGCTGGGCGCACCACATGCGGCGCGTGGATGTCATCGGCCACCATATCTTTTACGCATCGGGGCCCCACCGGAGCTGACAACCGGCGCATAGACCAGGCAAAACGCCCACAGAACTGGCAGCGGTGCACGCTTGCAAGGCAGATGTGCATTTTGTGGATTGACGCGACACCGAAAATAAAAGAGGCTCTTGTCAACAAAGACCCGCGCCCCATATATGCTCACATTGAGCACAAGAGTGTGCGGCATGTGAGGATGTGGTCATGAGCGGTCAAATTCACCTTGAGCCCAGGGCTCGCGTGCCGGCAGCCGTGCTGACGGGCTTCGACGTGTCGCCAGCTTTTGCCGGGCCGTCGCGCTTCAAGGCCTTGCCCATGCCCGATCTCACCTACACTGATGAGATCGCGCGCTTGACGGCGCCGCTCTACGAAAAGGTCAAGAGCGTCATCCCGCCGGTCGAGTGGCCTTTTCACGCGCCTTATGTCGCCGCCATCAACCGGCTGAAGCGTGAGCGCAATGCGGTGATCCTTGCGCATAATTACCAGACGCCGGAAATCTACAATTGCGTCGCGGATATGGTCGGCGACAGCCTGCAACTCGCCCGCATGGCCGTCGCCTCCGAAGCCGATGTGATTGTGCAGGGCGGCGTGCATTTCATGGCCGAGACCTCAAAATTGCTCAATCCGCACAAGACCGTGCTGATTCCCGATTCGCGGGCTGGCTGTTCGCTGGCCTCCTCGATTACCGGGGCTGATGTCCGGCTGCTGCGCCAGCGCTATCCCGGCGTTCCTGTTGTTGCCTATGTCAACACCTCGGCTGATGTAAAGGCCGAGGTCGATATCTGCTGCACGTCCTCCAACGCTGTGAAAGTGGTTGAGAGCCTTGGCGCAGATACGGTGATTTTCCTGCCTGACCAATATCTTGCCCGCAATGTTGCGCGCCAGACCAAGGTGAGGATCATCGGCTGGGCCGGCTCCTGCGAAGTGCACGAGCGTTTCACCGCCAGTGAACTCAACGAATACCGCGCGGCGCATCCGGGCATCGAGATCATCGCCCATCCCGAATGCCCGCCTGATGTCGTCGATGTCTGTGATTTCACCGGCTCCACCGCCGCGATGATCGACTATGTCCAGACCCGTCGCCCCAAAAAAGTGCTGATGGTGACGGAATGTTCGATGGCCGACAATGTTGCCGCCGAAACACCGGGCGTTGAATTCGTGCGCCCCTGCAACCTCTGCCCGCACATGAAGCGGATCACGTTGCCAAAAATCCTCGATGCGCTGGTCTATATGCGTGAGGAAATCATCATTGATCCGGCCTTGGCGCTGCGGGCGCGCCGTTCTGTGCAACGGATGATTGATCTGCGTTAAGGTGTCCTTAACTGCCCGGCGGTGAGATAGC
This sequence comes from Beijerinckiaceae bacterium, assembly GCA_027311205.1. GTDB lineage: Bacteria > Pseudomonadota > Alphaproteobacteria > Rhizobiales > Beijerinckiaceae > REEB77. Next base: position 1,925 of record DAICZI010000108.1, read on the forward strand.
TTATGCCATCCAGTGACATTCTCATCGTCGGCGGCGGCCTCGCCGGATTGTTCTGCGCGCTGAAATTCAGCCCGCGCCCTGTAACCTTGCTCGCCTCCGCGCCACTCGGCGAGGGTGCGTCCTCCGTCTGGGCGCAGGGCGGCATCGCTGCGGCGATCAGCGAAGGTGACACGCCGGAACGCCACACGGCCGATACCATCATCGCCGGGGCCGGTCTGGTGGATGAAGCCGTCACGCTCGGCATGGCGCGCGAGGCTGTCGCGCGGATTGATGATCTTCTAAGCTATGGCGTCCCGTTTGACCGCGATCTCGCCGGTCACCTGGTGGCCTCGCGCGAGGCCGCCCATTCCCAGCGCCGCATCGTCCGGGTGCAGGGCGACAGGGCAGGGGCAGCAATTATGGCGGCCCTCGTCGCCGCCGTGCGCGCCACACCCTCAATCCACGTTGTTGAAGGCTGGACGGCGGAAAAACTCATCGCTCATGAGGGCCGCGTCATCGGCGTCATTGCCCGCAATGCCCGTGGCGAAGCTGAAAAATTCCCCACTGGCGCGACGATTCTGGCGACCGGCGGCATTGGCCAGCTTTACAAGGTCACCACCAACCCCCTTGAAGCGCGCGGCCTCGGCCTCGCCATGGCCGCTGTGGCGGGGGCCACCATCGCCGATGCCGAATTTGTGCAGTTTCATCCCACCGCCATTGATATTGGCCGCGATCCGGCGCCGCTGGCCACCGAGGCCTTGCGTGGTGATGGTGCGCTGCTGATCAACGGCGCGGGCGAGCGCTTCATGGTGCGGCTCCACCCCGATGCCGAACTCGCACCGCGCGACATTGTGGCGCGCGGCGTCTATGCCGAGATTGCTGCCGGGCGCGGGGCGTTTCTTGATGCCCGCCACAACATCATTGCCGATTTTGCAACGCGCTTTCCCACCGTCTATGCCTCGTGCATGGCGGCGGGCATTGATCCGGCCAGCACGCCCATCCCGATTGCGCCGGCCGAACACTATCACATGGGCGGCGTCTGGACGGATCAGCGCGGGCGCACCTCGCTGGCCGGCCTCTGGGCGGCAGGCGAGGTCGCCTGCACGGGCGTGCATGGAGCCAACCGCCTCGCCTCAAATTCGCTGCTCGAAGCTGTGGTATTCGGCGCGCGCGTTGCGGAGGATTTGCTGGGCCAGGCCGAGCAGGACTTTGACATGCACCGGGTCGAGCGGTTTTTGCGCAGCCCAATTCCGAATGTGGTGGTGAAGCCGGAAACCGCCCTTGTGACACGCTTGCGCTCGCTCATGAGCCAGCATGTCGGGGTTGTGCGCGAGGCGCGCGGCCTCGCCCTGGCGCTGCGCGAGATCACGGAAATCGAGCAGGCGGCCCACCAGCCGGTGACGCGCCTGATGGCCTGCACGGCGCTGATGGTGGTGGCTGGTGCCGCCGTGCGGCTCGAAAGCCGGGGCGGACATTACCGCTCGGATTTCCCGAAACCGGATCCTGCGCAGGCACGTCGCTCGCAACTGTCGCTCAACGCCGCGCGAACCATCGCCGCGCAAATGGGTGGCATTGCGCCGTCAAAGCCGCAGTGACCCCCCGCAGTGCGGGTGCAAAATTACCAAAGCTTCATTTGCCAATCCGGGCGCGGGCATGAAAAGAGATTGTAACCATCCTTCCCTGATGGCATGAGAAGGACGCGCCACAAATCGCTACCGCTAAAAGGCCTTGTGCTTATGCCGCATTCGAACCGTCTTCGTATCGTTCTGGCCGCAACGGCGGTTATAGGTTTTGCTTATTTGCCGCTGGCTGAGGCTCGTGAGCCGGTTGTGCTGGAGCAGCCCTTTGCCGTCAGCGACAATCCCGATGCCAATTATGTGTCGGCCATTGCCGCAGCCCATGACAATGACGTGCTGGCAGCCTCGACCTTTTTCCAGGAAGCCTTGCGCGCCGACCCCAATGATTATGACCTGATGGCGCACGCTTTGGTGGCGGCGCTGGTGAATGGCGATATCGACAATGCGCAGCGATTGGCAACAAGGCTGATCGCCCATGCCCCCGATAATAGCCTGGCGCGACTGGTGCTGGGCGTCGCCAACTTGAAGGCGCATCGCTTCGTTTCGGCGCGCGGCCAGTTTGTCAGCATCGGAACCAAGGACAGCCCCAATCTGATTGCCGATCTCATGGCGGCCTGGAGCCTGGCCGGCAGTGGCAAGACCCATGATGCGCTGGCCTTGATCGACAAGTTGCAAGACCCGTCTTTCTCGGTGTTTCAGGACTTCCATGCCGGCATGATTGCCAGTGTCGGGGGTGACCGCAAGGATGCCGCGACGCGGCTTGGCATTGCCTACAAAAATTCGGCCACGACCGAACAGGTCGCCGATGCGGAGGCGCGCGATCTCGCCATCAATGGCCATATCAACCAGGCCAAGGCCGTCTATCAGGCATTTTTGAAGCTGGCACCGCATAACAGTGTCATTCTTGCGAGCCTCAAGGCTTTGAATAGCGGTGCGAAGCCGGAACCTCTGGTTGCCAATGCGACACAGGGCGCAGCGGTGGCCCTGTTTGGGCTGGGTGCCACCAGTGCCCGCAGCGGCGATGGCGGCACTGCCATTATCTATTTGCGGCTGGCGCAATACTTGTGGCCGGACAACGCGCTTGTGCTGGTGACGCTCGGCGATTTCTTCCTGCGCGAAAAGCAATATGCCGAGGCCTATGACGCCTATGATGCCGTGCCCAAGGGTGATCCGCTGCGGGTGAGCGCCGATACGCAGATTGCCATGATTTACCGGGCCACCAAGCACAACAAGGCCGCATCCCGGAAGTTGACCGACATCCTCAAAGACCATCCCGATAATTTTGAGGCACTGGTCGCCTATGGCGATATGCAGCGCGACGACAAGGATTATGCGGGTTCCGCGGCGACCTTTTCCAAGGCTCTGGCGCTGGACAAAGCCAGCAACAGCGTCACATGGGTCGATTATTACAGCCGCGGCGTTGCCTATGCGCAAAACAAGCAATGGGACAAGGCCGAGGCCGATTTCAAGGCCGCGCTGAAACTCTCGCCCGAACAGCCGGAAGTCTTGAATTATCTCGGTTATTCATGGGTTGATCGCGGCGAGCATTACGACCAGGCCTTCAAGATGCTGCGCCGCGCAGTTGATCTGCGCCCGCAGGACGGCTTCATCGTCGATAGCCTGGGCTGGGCTTTCTACAAGCTGAAGCGTTATCATGAGGCAGTGCATGAGCTGGAGAAAGCCGTGCAGCTTGAGCCTGCCGATCCGCTGATCAACGAACATCTCGGCGATGCCTATTGGCGCGATGGACGCAAGATCGAGGCGCATTTTCAATGGAATCACGCGCGCGATTTCAAGCCCGACCCCAAAGACCTGCCGCGCATTCTGAGCGAGATCAAAAACGGCATGCCTCCAGACACCAAGCCGGTCACGCCCGCACCGGCACAGGTGCCAAGCCCCGCCCCGGCACCTCCGGCGGCACCAGCACCGGCACCAATTGTAGCCCCATCGTCGCCCGTAACTGCGCCATCCACCGCCCCTGCGCCGGCGGCCGGCAATCCTCCACCGGTTCAGCCTGGCGCGCCTGCGCCCACGGGTGCCGCTGCACCGCCGCCGCCTGCTGCGGCAGATGCGCCTGTGCCCCGCAAGGGCGGGTAAACTTTGGTCGCGCTGGTCGCGCGGGCTCCCGCCAAGCTCAATCTATCGCTGTCGCTCCTGGGACGGCGGCAAGACAGTTATCATCTGCTTCACAGCCTTGTCGCTTTCACGCGTTTTGGGGATTGGCTGACGCTGGAGCCGGGCGCACAATTGGCCCTTGAGGTCGAGGGCGACCTGGCCAGCGCCACCGGCCCGGTTGCCGATAATCTTGTTCTCAGCGCCGCGCATAATTTTGCGGCGCTGTTTCCCGGCGCGCCGCTTGGCCGCTTTCACCTCACTAAGCGCATCCCGGTTGCAGCGGGGCTCGGCGGCGGTTCATCCGATGCGGCGGCGGCATTGCGCCTGTTGGCCAAAGCGCACGGCGTTGCGCGCGATGATGGTTTGCTGTTGGAGGCTGCCCGCCGCACCGGCGCTGACGTCTCGGTGTGCCTGGCGGCCAGACCGCGTTTCATGGGCGGTATCGGTGATGAACTGGGCCCGGTGCTGGACTTGCCACCGCTGATTGGCGTGCTGGTCAATCCCGGCGTTGCTTTGGCAACCCGTGCGGTGTTTGCCGCCTTGCGTCTCCAGCCTGGCACCACGGCGCTGGCTGCACCGGCACCGCTCATCAACGCGGCGATGACCGCCGAAAATCTCGTCGCTGCCCTGCGGCGCAGCGGCAATGACATGGAAGATGCC
>DAICZI010000109.1 GCA_027311205.1 Beijerinckiaceae bacterium
GCACGCAGCTTTGCCGCAGGCGGCGCCGTCTGTAAACCTTCAGGGGGTAAATTTTGTCAGGGTAGGGACAACTTTGACCACCCGCTCACGATACCAGAGATACAGTCCCGAACCAATGACAATGGCGCTGCCGCCCAGCGTCCAGAGCGACGGCACGTCGCCAAACACCACAAAGCCGATGGCGACCATCCAGATGATCTCGGTATAGACGAAGGGTGCCAGGACAGCGGCAGGGGCGCGGCGATGCGCCGCAATGATAAAATAATGTCCGACAGCGCCTGCCAGACCCGGCACGATCATCACAGCCCATTCCAGCGCACCATGTGGCCACACCCACCAGAATGGCAAAGACGCTGTCAGGATCACCGTGCCAAACAAGCTCGAATAGGTCAGGGTTGTCTGCCATGAATCGCGAGTTGAGAGCTGGCGTGTCCAGATATTGTAGAGCGCACTGCACACCGTCGCGACAAAACTCAAGGCCATGGCCATTTGGAAACCACCAAGGCCCGGCCGTGTCACCACCAATATGCCCAAAAATCCCACGCCAATCGCCGCAAGTCGGCGCGGGCCGACCCATTCGCCCAGCATGGGCCCGGCCAGCAGCGCCACCAGCAGCGGCAGACTGAAGGAAATCGACACCGTTTGCGACAATTGCAAATGCCGCAAGGCAAGGAAATTGGCCAAAGTCGAGATGAACAAAGCGACCGAGCGCACCAACTGCAAGCCCAAAGCCGAAGTTTTCAACACGCCGCGATGCTTGATCGGGTTGACCATGGCAAGGCCGATGAGGCTGGCACCCGCATAGCGCGCCCAAGCTGTCTCAAGGGGCGGCAAATCATGGCCGAGCCATTTGGCGGACGAATCCAGAAACGCGAAAAACAGATAGGCGGTCACCATCATGATGATGCCGATCTGGCGCACGCGCCGCGCCGCAACGTCTCCGCCATCAATATCGATGGCGGACGTGTTCAACGACATGGCGGCGGACATGAGCGGGCGCTCCGACGGTTTCGACAAATAAATCACTCCCTTGCGGTATCATGCCTATGGTTAATGAGGCGATGCGCAAAGCCGTTGTGGGGGAATGGGAGCCATGCGCCGTGCGCGGGGCGGCAGGTTCACGCCCAGCTTTGCTGGCGCCCTTCAGGCCGGTGACGCAGCATCCAGCGCGCCAGGAAGGTTGTCGCCCCGAACAGCGCAATGCCCATCAGCGAGATCAGCACCAGGGCGGCATACATGCGCGGGATATTCAACTGGAAGCCGGATTCGACAATGATGGTCGCAAGGCCGGAGCCAGCGCCCGAGGCACCTGCCGCCAGTTCTGCAACGATGGCACCAATGAGGGCGAGCCCCCCGGCGACGCGCAAGCCGCCAAGAAACCACGGCAGCATGGTGGGCAGCCGCAACAGCCGCAGTTCTTGCCAGCGCGATGCTCCCGAGAGGGCAAAAAGATCGGCAAGGCCGGGATCCACCGCGCCAAGTCATTGCGCTGAGGCGGCCAGCAGCGGGAAAAACGCTACCAGAAACGCCGCCAGCAGCACTGCGGCATGGGTCGAAAGATAGATCAGCAAGAGAGGCGCGATGGCGATGATGGGCGTCACCTGCAAAATGACCGCAAGGGGAAACAACGCCCGCTCCAGGCTGGGCGCTTGCACAAACAGCAGGGCCAGGCCCACGGCACCAAAGGTGGCGAGCCCCAGCGCTTCCAGCGTGGTGCGCAATGTCACCAGGGCCGCCGCGCCCAGCAAATGCCGGTCATGCAGCAGTGTCTGGAAAACCAGGCTGGGTGCCGGCAAAACAAAGGGTTTGATCGCCAGCGCCATCACCAGCCCCTGCCAGAGCGCCAACAACGCCACTAGGCTGATGAACGGTGCAAGACGATGGCGCAGCGGCAGCTTCATAAATCATCCCCCGCTTGCAGGGTCTGGCGGAGGCTGGCCGAGACTTGCGCGCTCATCGCCAGAAATGCCGCCGTCTGACGGAAGTCGCTGCTGCGCGGATGCGCGGCGTCCACCCTGAATTCGGCCATGATCCGGCCCGGCGCCCGCGCCATCACCAGCACGCGGTCAGCCAAAGCGACGCTTTCGGACACTGCGTGGGTGACAAAAACCACTCCCATACCAAGCCGTGCCTGAAGGGCCGAGAGATCAGCGCTAAGCCGAAGCCGGGTGATTTCATCAAGCGCCGCGAAAGGCTCGTCCAGCAGCAGCAATTGCGGCTCAACCACCAAGGCGCGGGCCAAGGCCACCCGCATCTTCATGCCGCCGGAAAGCTCATGGGGCCGCGCCTGGGCGCGATCCGCCAGCCCCACCTGCGCCAATGCTGCCATGACCCGCGCATTGCAACCGGCTTGCGCGGTGTGGGCAAGCCGCAGGGGCAGCGCAACATTGTCAAAGGCGCTGGCCCAGGGCATCAGGGTCGCGTCCTGAAACACCAGCGCGATGCTACCCCGGCCTTCGGGCCGCAGCACCTTGCCCGACGATGGCTGCGCCAGCCCCGCCATCACCCGCAACAGCGTCGATTTTCCGCAACCCGACGCGCCGACAAGAGCCACAAACTCGCCCGGCGCAACGCTCAGGTTGAGGCCGTGCAGCACTTCAGCGTCATCGCCAATACTGAAGCCAACGTCCTCCAGCGCGGCAAGGGGCGTTGGTGCGCTCATTTCGGCTCAACGATCCCCGGCCCTTTATCGACGAATTGCAGCGTATAGGCCTTGGCAATATCGAGCCCGGTCGGCACCACTTTGGCCGCGACCATCTTGGCATAAAAATCGGCGATACGCGCCGCATTCATTGCGCCAATGCCCATTTTCACCGTGTCGCCTGATTCAACAATGCCGTATTTTTTCAGGGCCGCCAGCGAGAACGCCAATTGCGCATCGGTCATTTGCGGGTTGGCCTGCTTGATGAGCGCATTGGCGGCGGCGTTGTCGCCATGCAGGTAGTGCTGCCAGCCAAGCGCCGAGGCTTCGACAAAGCGTCGCACAATGTCGGCATGTTGGGCGACATAAGCATCGCGCGCCACAATCGTCGTGGAATAATTGTCATAGCCATGATCGGCGAGCAAAAACACGTTGGGCTTGAAATGGCCTGCCTGCTCCACCGCAAAGGGCTCGGACGTGACATAACCAATCTGGATCGATTTGGGATCGGCAATGAACGGGGCCGGGTTGAAATTATAGGGTTTGGTTTTGGTGGCCGCAAAACCCTGCGATCTGGTCATCCAGCGCCAGACCGAGGCCTGATCGAGCGTGCCGATGAAGGCGGTCGCTTTGGGCAAATCAGCCCAATGATCGAGACCCTGGCCGGGGTGCGACATGAAAATCTGCGGGTCTTTCTGGAATTCTGCCGCAACCACTTCCACCGGAACATGGTTCGCCACGGCATTAAATGCATCAATCATGTTCAGGCCCATGGCAAAATCAATCTTGCCCGCGGCCAGCAGCAGCGCATTGTTCTTGTTGGGGCCGCCTTCGATGATCGTTACGTCCAGCCCGAATTTCGCATAGGTGCCGTCAGCGACCGCTTGATAAAAACCGCCGTGCTCGGCCTCAGCCAGCCAGTTGGTGGCGAAAGTGACGTGGTCGGCGGCATCTGCAGCGGGCACAACTGACGTGAGCCCGGTGAGCACCAGGCAGGCAACAAAAAACAGTCTCATCAATAACCCAGTCCTTCGGTGTCAATTGCGGCGTCCTTAGCGGCTTTGCGCGCCCAAGGCGACGAAAATCTGTTGTGGGCAAGCGGCAGGCCAGGCTCGCAGTCTCCCGGTGATCCGCATCGGTTTATCACATTGGCGCGAGCGAGCCGCGACATTGCCGCCAGCGGACACCCCTTCAAACTCCGAAGACGATGACGTTCCGGCGCGACAGGCGGTATTGCATGATGCGCGTCAGCCACCGCTCTGGAACTGTACCTTGTGATGCTAATAAATTGATATAACTCCATTTTATAGAGGAAAACTGGAGCAGGTTGATAAAATGGCGCGGGCCAGACACCTTGCGGTCAACCCCTAACCTGCACCGCACTCCGGTGGGTGCAAGCCCTGCGGCGTAAAGTTCTCCTCGCACATTCGTGAGCACGGTTCAGGGATTTTTCAGGTAAAAGCCTGCTTCATGACGGCGGGCCAGGTGCCAGCAGAAAACGATGAGGGTTTGACATGAATGCGCTCGCTCTTTCCATCCCCTTGCCGTGGGTTGACCGCGCGGGACGCCTTTCAGCTTTCAAGCTCGCCTGTTTCATTCTCACGTTATTGCCGGGTGCCTATATTTTGGGCGAGGCCCTCACAGGCAATCTTGGCGAGCGCCCGATTGATTCGGCGCTGCTGCAAACCGGCCTGTGGATTGTGCGGTTTCTGATGCTGACACTGGCCATCACGCCGCTGCGCCGGGTGCTGCAGATGCCCAAACTACTGAATGTACGCCGCATGTTTGGCGTGGCCACGGCGGCCTATGCCGTGCTGCATTTTTCGCTCTACAGCGTGCAGCAGAACCTTGATCCGGTGCACATCGCCAGCGAGATCATTTTCCGCTTCTATCTCACCATTGGCTTTCTGGCGCTGGCAGGCTTGATTGCCCTGGGCGTGACTTCAACCGACAGTGCGATCAAGCGCATGGGCGCGAAGGCCTGGAACCGCCTTCACATGCTGGTTTACCCGATCGCCGTGTTCGGGCTGGTGCATTTCATGCTGCAATCCAAGCGCGACGTCAGCCAGGCCTTCACCTTTCTGGGAATTTTTGCGCTGCTGATGGTGGCGCGCAAGCTCGACAAGAAAGGCACCGCCACCGTTGTGCAGTTCACACTGTTGGCCCTGGGCGCTGGCTTGATCACCATGCTGGGTGAGGCGCTGTGGTATCATCTGCATTCCGGCATCCCGCTGCTGCGCATCCTGTCGGCCAATATCATCTGGGCGATTTTCCCGCGGCCCGGCCATTGGGTGTTTGCCGCAGGCATGGTACTGGCGCTGGCAAGGTGGTGGAAGCCAGCCCCGGTGAAGCGGGTGCGGGCGGCCGCCACCCCTGCGAATGCGGTTGCTCAGCGGTAAAATTGCAGAACACACCGCCTTTCACTCAACCGCCTCCTCACTGCTGAAGAATTCCGAGGCACCTGAGAAGAGCTTCAAGCTCCGGCTCAACCGCTGCCGCGCGCAACACGGACGCCAGGTCAAGCCGCCGGGCCAAGTTGTCACGAGTCATGGGTTTCTCATATTCGGGCCAATCGCGAGTGAGAGCCTGCCCAGCTCGCGAACTATCGGGAGGTCTGTGCCCGGCACGACCCTTCGGGTGCCGCAGCAGCACCGCCTCAAAGCAGGGACGCTGCCACACGATGACGATATTGTCGTCGGCCGCCTTACGCCGCGCTTGGTCGGCGCGTTGCGGATCGCGTTCGGCCTGGTCGAAATCGAGGAGTACGAAGCGCTCCGCTGGCGCGGCGCGAGTCCGCCGCAAATGTGCGAGCCGCCGCACCGCCATTTCGACGCGCGCCAGTGGATCGCCGGCACCTGGTCCCAGTTCATCTATGACGAGGTGGACAGGCAGACCGGCTTCTCTGAGCAAGTCCTGCAAGAAGCCTGCATAGCTGACCTCTGAAGCGCCTTCACAGCCAATATAGACCGGCCGTCGTTGCAGGATGTATTGCGGGCGGCGACGGGTCATCCGAGGAGTGGAACTCCACCGTAAGCGCCGCTCAGATATTTACGGTAGTGGTTTTCATCTCGGCGAACCTTCACATCCATGAGGCTGTAGACGCGTGTGCGGCCTTGGCGGTCTTTCTCACAGATCACGATTTCTTCCTTGTGGAGATCGTCGAGAAGCGAGGCCGAATGGCATGTCAGCCAAAGTTGCGCGTCGAACTTGTTCCGGTTTTCCTTGTCGTAGAACCATCGCAACAATTCGGGCAGCACGACCGGGTGGATGGCTGCGTCCATCTCGTCGATCGCGACAACGCCGCCGCCATCGAGCGCCAGAGCAAGAAAGGGAAACATCTTGATAAAGGCCCGGGTGCCGTGGCTTTCGAGAGTCCAGGGCATCTCGATCTGCAGACCTGCGTGTTTAAATTGCAGGAAGGGGCCATTCGGACTTTCCTGAAATCGCAGGCCTTCCACACCCACATCCATGCGGCTCAATTCAGCATTTAGGCGCGATAGAACATAGGGCTGACCCTTGAGGTACTCAATTAAGTCCTTGTCCGCGACCGAATGAACTGGTTCGATCAGGACGACCGCCTTGCGCGCTGCCTCGACAAAGAGTTGCGCGAC
>DAICZI010000010.1 GCA_027311205.1 Beijerinckiaceae bacterium
TCGTCCGTCATTGGGATCCGTCCCGCCACATACCAGGCCCGCGCCCTCCAGGGCTGCAATGATAGCGCCCATTGATTGGGGACGCATTCCTTCCGCTCTGGCCAGGCTCGAAGCTGTGGCAGGGCCGTCCTTCTCCAGGCGCAGCAGCACCGAAACCTGCGAAGGTGTCAGGTCGCCAACATGCGCCCGCTCGCGCAGCCGACGCTTTAGCTTGCCGATCAAAGCCCGGATATCACGCGCCAGGTCTGGGGCGCGTGACGCTGGGTGGTTGTTCGAAGCCGCGGTATTCATGAGGAACACCTATCATATCGACAGACAGCCTGTAAAGTTTGATTGTTCAGTTAGGCTTCTTATATTCGGCAAACGGCTCAAGGTTGCCCGGCTTGATAAAACCTGACGCCGCCGAGGCCGCAATAGGGAATGACCTCCGAGGGGCCGCACCCCAACGTGAGAACCATCAAGGTGACGGCTCCGCTTCCATGTCTGTTCAGATGATGTTTCACAAGGGGATTAGGGGCAGGGCCGCCATGCGCGACCTGATCCGTCGGCTCCGCCTTTAGCTGCCATGTTGGCGGTGGGGGTTGGCCGGGGTCACGCTGGCGCTGGCCGGATCGTTTCGTGCCGCCAACGTGGTGGTGCACCTGGCGCGTTACGCGGTGCGGCTCGTCGATTGCAAAGCGACTTTCCGCCAGATTTCAGGCTTGCGGGTATTCCAGTTCGAGAAGGTGGTGCCGCTCGCGCATCCTGGTCCGGCCCCAACGGCCCAAACGAGCGATCAGGAAGAGCCATCGAACTGGAACGGGAGCCAAGCGTTGAAGAACGGTGGCCCCTGCGGGAAAGGCGGCAAGAGCCAGGAATTTGGTGGGCCCAGATGCGCATCCCGCTCGGGAGGGAAGCTCAGGCTGTAAGGCAACCCCAGGCCGCGGGTTGGCCAGGCGGGCTTCCCTATTTGAACCAAGCCACGCGGTGACCTGGCATGAGACGGCAGTCGCCATCCCATGCCATCGATGGCTTCCTTCAGCTACCCGACTGAATATGATGGTGATGGACGTAGTGATGATGAATATAATGGTGATGAATGTAATGATGGTGGTAATAACGGCGATGACCGTGGTAATATGGATGGCCATACATGGTGTGGCGAACAACCGTGGGGCCAACAATGGCCCCGACAACGCCGCCGACGCCAGCACCGACGGGGCCAGCCACCGAACCCGCAACAGCACCGACTCCGGCTCCGCCAATGCGATCGCCAGTTGTGGAACAGGCCGCCAGTGTCAGCGCGCTTAGACCGACGATCAGGATCTTTGACATGTAATGAATCATAACAGGCTCCTTGGTAATTTGAGATGCCATGTTTCCAACGTCAAGGTCTGTTCAAAGTTCCATATTCGCAGCGCTTATTATACAAAATTTCTATTGTGTCATTGTATTTTAGGTCGACCTATCAACGATTGGCCTATTGCACGGAAGAGGGCTGTTGCCCGCGCACGCCAGGCAGGATGTAGCTTGCCGGAATGTCCAATGTCCAGGTTACACCGTCGGGATCGAACCGCATGGTGACATTGCCACCCAGAGCCCTGGCAACGATGCGTTCGGTGACAATCGTGCCAAACCCGCGCCGCTGCGGCGGGCTGACCGGAGGCCCGCCGCTTTCGCGCCAGACGAGCACCAAACGGTTGTCGGCGGGCGAAGTGCCCTTGACCGTCCATGAAATGTCAACGACACCCTTGGTATTGGCCAGCGCGCCATATTTGGCGGCATTGGTGGAAAGCTCGTGCAAAGCAAGTCCGATGTTTTGGGCGGCCTCCGGGCCAATCAACAGGTTCTGGCCTGATAGCCTGATCCTGTCGCCGGTCCATTCGGAAAAGTGCCCAACCTGCGAGCGCACGATGTCGGCCATATAGGCCCCCAGCCAATCCTCATTGACCAGAAGATCATGCGAGGCAGCCAGTCCTTGCAATCGTGCCGCAAACCTTATCTGGAATTCGTCCAGCGACGTCGAATTGTCGCTGGTCTGGCGCGCCATGGCTTGAATGACCGCCAGCAGATTTTTCGAGCGATGGGTGAGTTCGCGCATCAAAAACCGCAGATGCGCCTCATGTTGCCGCCTGTCGGTGATGTCAAACACAATACCGGTCATTTTCACGGCGCGGTTTGAAACGGGATCGATCTCGACCAGGCCACGAATGCGAATCCATCTGATCATGCGGTCAGGCCGCATAATGCGGGTTTCGAGCAGAAATTTCTCGCCTCTTTGCAGCGCCAGCGCGATGACGGAGCGCGCCCGGGCGCGATCATCAGGGTGGATGGCATGTTTGAACAGAGTAAAATTGATGCGCTCGCTCGCACCGTTGATGCCAAGGATGCTGCGCGAACGTTCATCCCAGGTGCCGCCGTTACCCCAGACATCAATGTTCCAGATGCCGATTTCCCCGGCATCATTGGCAATCTCGATCATGGCCAGACTTTGTTTTACCCGGTCTTCATTCAACCTGCGCTCTGTGATGTCGAAATTTGACCCGATAAAGCGTTGCGGCTTGCCGTGCTCATCGCAAAAGACTTCGCCGTGTATGGCAATCCAGCGGATGGTGCCCATCGTTGTCCGGGTTCGGAATTCCTCGCTGAACGTGCCCCCGGTTTTCAGGATCCGGCTGTGCATGGCATCAATGCGCGAGCGATCGTCCGGATGAACCAGGTCTATGAACAGCGCATAGGGCGTCTTGGTGGGTGGCGTGCCGTCGGAAATACCAAAGACATCAACGAAGTTGAGGCTCCAGACAGCGTGGTCATCGGCAATGTCCCAATCGACGATGGCAATATCGCTGGCGATATGGGCAAGACGCAGGCGGGCGTTGCAATCGGAAAGCGCCAGGCGCGCCCGATGCCGCTGGAGGGAAAGTTCGCGCACCTGTCCGTTGGCGCGTACCTGCAAAATTGCCAGCGCGGTGAGGGCAAGGGCTGCGACCAGTATGCCTGCATGAATGGCATGAGCCGTAACAACCTGCCATAACAGCCCCGAATAGGCAGTGATGAGCACGGCTCCCCCAAGCCAGTACTGATACGAAGCAGCCCGGTCATCCTTCGACATGGTGTCGATGAACTCGACACCAACAGGGTCTGGCGCAGCTTTGCCCCGGTCTTTCTTGTTCTTTTGATCGCGACTGCGCGGCATGGTCACTTTCCTGTCGGTGGGCCCTTGCAGAGGGGGCTGCGCTGATCTTCGCGCCAGGCGACCCCACCCACAAGGTCGACGCAACAGCAAGCATGTCCTGAAGGGGCGGAGCCCTCACATGAGCAATCCTCGGCGCCCGGCTCCCTCATCCTCCTGCGCCGCGGACAATGTCGAATCCAGCCCAGGGACGCCGCGCCGCTTTTGGTGAAGCTCGGCCGAAGCGTCGTCGCCAAGCAGCTCGGCGAGCCTCGTTCTGGCACGGTTGACGCGACTTTTGATGGTGCCGATCGCGCAATCGCAAATTTCCGCCGCCTCTTCATAGGAAAGGCCGGAGGCACCGATGAGCATCAGCGCTTCGCGCTGATCGACCGGCAGTCTGGCCAGCGCCTTGCGAAAGTCCTGAAAATCCATGTGGCCCGGCTGGGCGGCAGCCGTCGACAGCATGGCGGCCCGCTGGCCGTCGGCGTCTTCGACCTCGCGGCGGCGTTTGCGATATTGCGAGTAGAAAATGTTGCGCTGAATTGTAAACAGCCAGGCGCGCAAATTGGTTCCTGGCAAAAAAGAGCCCATGTTTGCCCAGGCCTTCACCAGGGTTTCCTGAACCAGATCATCGGCTCGATCCGGCTTGCCCGACAACGACAATGCAAAAGCACGCAAGGCCGGTATGGCAGCGATAAGGTCGTCTTTCATTACGTTGGCAGCATTGCTCAAAGAATGTCTCCACTCGCCTGCCTGTATAGGCCTATCGCAAAGCAATGGCATTACGCCGGGTCAAGGATTTTTGTGATTTTTATTTTCCGAACCCGGCTGCGGCTTCACTTTTTCGTCGAGCGCGTCGAGCAACTGCAAAAAGCGATCTGGCACAGGCTGCGACAAAACCTCATCATAGACTTCAATGAGCTTGCTGCCAATACGCGCCTGAATCTCGGCGCTGAGCGGCTGGCCGCGTCTGGATGTTGAACGCGGGCCTGCGCTGGAACCAAGCTCTGAGGATGCTGAAACGTTCATTTTGGCCTTGCCTTGTTTTGTCCTGTTCTTGTCCGGCACGTCTCGCTCTCCGACTGCATAAATTTGTCTGGCCTACATTCTGCGGAACTGAACCAGTGCCCCCTGGACAGCTTCTCCAAAGCGGCGCTCCAGGATGCCTCTTGGATCAATGCTTTCGTCAGGCCCAACGCCTCTCATGGCGGATTGTTCCAAAGGACTCAAACCATTTTGTCGAAATCCGAGGAACCTTCGCGGGCCAGGCGCGTTGTCCGGGAGCATACCGCGACCGCCTGTCACCGCATTGCGACCGGCACAACCCGTTGAATGAGGCCAGGATGACCCTATCTCAAGCCATATCCCCGCACCTTCCCTATCTGCGCCGTTTCTCACGGGCCCTGAGCGGCAGCCAGACTGCGGGCGATGCCTATGCAGTGGCGACCCTCGAAGCCATTTTGGCGGAACCGCAAGCCTATGAGCGCGACCTGGACCCACGCATGGCCCTCTACAAGGTGTTTTTGCAGGTCTGGGGCTCAGTCTCCGTGAATGTTGAGGCGTCTTCCTCCCCTGAATCCGCTGCGGCGGCCGTGGGACATGAACGGCTCGAAACTCTCACACCCCACGCGCGCGCCGCGTTTTTGCTCAGCGCCACCGAAGGCTATGATCCCCACCAGATTGCCCTCATTTTTGCGTGCCCACTCGCTCAGGCGGAAGCCCTGCTGGCTGATGCAAGCCAGGAACTCGCCAACCAAATGGTCACCGATGTCCTGATTATCGAGGACGAGCCGATCATTGCCATGGACATTGAGGCCCTGGTGGAAAGTCTGGGACATCGCGTCACCGAAATTGCGAGAACCCACGCCGAGGCGCTGGCAGCCGCCAAGCGACAGCCGCCGGGGTTGATATTGGCGGATGTCCAGCTTGCCGATGGCAGTTCCGGCCTGGAGGCGGTCAATCAAATTCTGCAAACTTTTGCAGTGCCGGTGATTTTCATCACCGCTTATCCCGAACGCCTGCTCACGGGCGAGCGACCTGAACCGACTTTTTTGATCACCAAACCGTTCCGAGCCGAGATGATCAAAGCGGTGGTCAGTCAGGCGCTGTTTTTCAACCAGAGACCGCTGCGCCGCAGCGCCTGAGCCGCTTTGGCAGGCTAAAGCCTGCCAAACAACACCAGAATAATCACTATAAGCAGCAAGATGCCCAAGCCACCTGATGGCCAATGCCCCCAAGAAGCGCTGTAACTCCAGCCAGGGAATGCGCCAATTGCCATCAGGATCAGGATGATGATCAAGATTGTTCCGATTGACATGATATGTATGTCCTCTGTTGAAACAAACACAACGCTGTATTTTTCATAATGTTCCGGAATTGCGGCCGACGCATTGAAAAAAATATTGTTTTCATAAACTACAGTTGTGATTCAAATATTGTGAAAAAGGCGCCTTGCAATCCTCACGGACTTTGCAACGCTATGGGTCGAGCGGGGTTCCTGGTTTCCGAAAACTTTGTTTGTGGCCTGCAACTTTTTGGTTCCTCGCGCAGTTGTCCAACGCGCGGCAGGCCCCCCGCAACCAACTGGCGCAAGAGTTGAAGGCTGACATGCAGAACATCATTCCGGGTCTTTTCAAGACGCACCAACCCACCCCGCCCTGGATCAATACCCAGGCCATCCGGGCAGAATTATTTGGCATCGAGCGGCTGGAAGCCCATGCGCGCAGCCTTGCCTTGTCGCAACCTGTCGTGGCGCGGCCGAAGCGGCGCCCAGCACTTGCCTTGCGTCTGGCCGACAACGGCGCGGCGCTGCTGGCCGCCTATCAGGCGATGACGCGAGCCGTCGATGACAGCCAGGCCATAACCCCGGCTGCTGAATGGCTGATCGATAATTACCAT
The DNA here is from genome assembly GCA_027311205.1 of Beijerinckiaceae bacterium. GTDB lineage: Bacteria > Pseudomonadota > Alphaproteobacteria > Rhizobiales > Beijerinckiaceae > REEB77. The sequence continues at coordinate 6,053 of DAICZI010000010.1, forward strand.
CTTGTCGAGCAGCAGTTTCGTGAAGTGCGGTCCGATTTGCCGCCGGGCTATTACCGGCAATTGCCCAAACTCGCGGCGGGGCCGTTTGCCGGCTATCCGCGGATTTTGGGCATCGCCTGGGCCTTTGTCGCCCATACCGACAGCCGCTATGATTCCAATATGCTGCGCCGCTTCATCCTCGCCTATCAGGAGGTGCAACCGCTGACGATTGGCGAATTGTGGGCCTTGTCCATCACCTTGCGGATCGTCCTGATCGAAAATCTGCGACGCCTGGCCGATTTGATGGTGGCAAGCCGCGTTGATCGAGCTCGTGCCAATGATCTGGCGCAGAACATGCTTGCAGCCAAACCCTCGCGGCCAGACGATATTGCCACGCTGCTGGCGGATTTTGGACAAGCCCCTGTCTCCGATGCGTTCGCGGTTCAACTGCTGCAGCGGCTGCACGATCAGGACGAGCGGATCATCCCAGCGTTGGCCTGGCTTGAGGGCCGCCTTGCTATCCGCGACAGTTCGACGGAAAAAGTGGTGAGCGACGAGCACATGCGCCAAAGCGCTGCCACCGTCACCGTCAGCAATATCGTCAACAGCCTTCGCATGATCTCCAATGTCGATTGGGCGGATCTGTTTGAAAGCATGAGCCTTGTTCAGAGGGTGCTGGCCACCGAACCGGCCTTTCTGACCATGGATTTTGTCACGCGCAATCTTTACCGCAGCGCAATCGAGGAGCTGGCACGCGGCTCGCGCCACAGTGAGGAGGAAATTGCCCGCCGTGCCCTCCTGCCCGCGCACACGCCCAACGCCGCCAATAGCCGCGGCGCGGGCTATTGGCTTGTGGGCGGCGGACGGCTGGCTTTCGAAGCCGTACTTGAATTTCGCCCCACATTGTCCCTTCGCCTGAAGCGATGGCTGCGCGCGGCGGGGATCGGTGGCTATGGTGCTGCCATTGCCCTCTGCATCACCGGATTCCTGCTGGGTGTGGTGGCCGTCTTCGGGCATTTTGGGCTGGGATGGGTGGTTCTTCTTGCCCTGCTCAGTCTTGTCCCGATCAGTGAATCGGCCGTGGCCCTGGTCAATTGCCTGGTCATGAAAGCCATCCGGCCTTTGCCCTTGCCGGCTCTCGAACTCAAGGAACCCATTCCCGAGGCCTTGCGCACCTTGATCGTCGTCCCGTGCATGCTGGGTTCACTGGATGGCGTAGCTGCGCTGATTGAAACGCTCGAAGTCCATCATCTGGTCAGCCCCGCTGGCGAGGTCTATTTTGCGCTTCTGTCCGATTGGATTGATGCCGACCAGCAGAGCCTGCCAGGCGATGCGCCATTGCTTGAGGCGGCCCTTGCCGGGATTGCAATGCTCAACGAGCGCTATCCACCCTTGAGCGCCGGGCCACGCTTTCTGCTGTTGCATCGCGAGCGCCAATGGAGTGCCAGCGAAAAATGCTGGATCGGCTGGGAACGCAAACGGGGCAAATTGCAGCAACTAAACTTGTTGCTGGGTGCTTCTGGCACAAGCGGAGCAGTCACCAGCCCCTTTTTCAACAGCGCGGATGTGCCCGCAGGCGTGCGCTATGTCATCACCCTCGATGCTGACACGCGCCTGCCGCGCGACAGCGTGCGCAAGCTGATCGGCAAAATGGCCCACCCGCTCAACAGGGCGCATTTTGACGCGAAATTAGGCCGCGTTACCGAGGGTTACGGCGTGCTGCAGCCGCGTGTCACACTGTCCATGCCCGTAGGCGAGGAGGGCTCGCTTTATCAACGCATTTTCTCCAACCAGAATGGCATAGACCCCTATGCGGCTGCGGTTTCGGACGTCTATCAGGATTTGTTCGATGAGGGCTCGTTTGCCGGCAAAGGCATCTATGATGTCGCTGCCTTTGAAGCGTCACTCAAGGATCGTGTGCCGGAAGCGACCATGCTCAGCCATGATCTGTTTGAGGGCATTTTTGCCCGTGCAGGTCTCGTTTCCGACGTCGAGGTGATCGAGTACTATCCCACCCGCTACGATATTGCGGCACTGCGTCAGCATCGCTGGGCGCGGGGCGATTGGCAGTTGCTGCCATGGATCTTGTCGCGCCAACCCCTTCCCGCGACCGGGCGCTGGAAGATGCTGGACAATCTGCGCCGCACGCTGACGGCACCCTTCGCGGTGCTGGCTTTGCTCTGCGGCTGGTTGCTGCCGTTTCACGCTGGCCTGATCTGGACGCTGCTCACCCTTGCGACCATCATGACACCAACGCTCATTCCCATCGTGTGTTCCATTTTGCCGACCAATCCGGGTGTGTCGATTACAGCGCATCTGCGCTCGATCGGCACTGACCTCAGTTTTGCCCTGACCCGAAGCCTGTTTCTGGTGATATTTCTGGGTGATCAGGCATGGATGATGGCTGATGCCATCGTGCGCACCGTTTATCGCCTGTTTTTCTCCCGGCGATATATGCTGGAATGGGTGTCACATGCCCAGACCGCCACCAGTGAAAAGCTGACAGTCCCTGGATTTGCCAAGCGCATGGCAGGTGCGGTGATTTTAGGCCTTTTTGCCACCACCATCGCGCTTGAACACCCCAGCAATGCGCTGCTCGCCGCGCCCTTTGCTTTGCTCTGGCTGGCCTCACCCTTCATCGCGCTCTGGGCCAGCCTGCCACCGGCAGAGGCCGGGCGACCCTTCGCGGTGCTGTGGGCCTTCATCCCCGGCATAGCGCGCTGGGCGCGCATTTCGCCGGTAATTGTCGGCGAAGTGCCGCTCAATGCCGCTGACGAGCTGGAGCTCCGCCTGACCGCGCGCCGGACGTGGCGATTCTTTGAGACTTTCGTGACGGCGGACGACAATATGCTGCCGCCCGACAATTTTCAGGAAGACCCGGTAACGGTGGTGGCGCATCGAACCTCGCCTACCAATCTCGGCCTCTACCTTCTCTCCATCGTCAGTGCGCGCGATTTTGGCTGGATTGGCACAGCTGAGGCCATTGAAAGGCTGGAGGCAACACTTGCGACCATGATGAAAATGGAGCAGGTGCGCGGCCATTTCCTCAACTGGTACGATACGCGATCCCTGCTTCCGCTCGCACCGGAATATGTATCGTCGGTCGATAGCGGCAATCTTGCCGGACATCTGATCACGCTGGCCCGCACCTGCGAGGAGTGGCTGAGGGCGGACGCCAAACCGGCTCCCATGCCTTCGGGCCTCGCCGACGCGCTGGCCCTGGCCTCGCTTGAGGCGCATAAGGTTTTTGCGGTGGTGCCCCATACGCCCGAAATCAGCGAATTTCTGCGCGGCCTTTCGCAACTGAAATCCCTTGGCGACGCCTCGGCGGACACAAATCTGGCCCCTGATATCATCCGTGCCGGCGAGAAGGTCGCAACGCTCCTGCAAGCCATTCCCGATAATGCCACTGCCTCCGGCAGGGAGAGCCTGTCGTATTGGGTGGCGGCCATCAACAGAACGATTCAGAGCCACCTGCGTGACGGTCAAAGGCAGGAACGGCTGGCCCTGGCTGACGTCCAGCGTCTGCTTGCCATTGAGGCGCAGGCGCGCGGGCTGGCCATGGCAATGGATTTTGCCTTTCTGCTTGACCCAAGACGCAAGCTTTTGTCGATTGGCTACCTCGTCCATGAGGATGCACTGGATGTGAGTTGCTATGATCTGCTCGCCTCCGAGGCCCGGCTGGCGAGCTTCATGGCCATAGCCAAGGGCGATGTTCTGGCCCAGCACTGGTTCCGTCTTGGCCGCAATGTGGTGCTGATTGCCCGGCGTGCCGCGTTGGTCTCGTGGTCGGGATCCATGTTTGAATACCTGATGCCGTCCTTGATCATGCGCGCCCCGACGGGCAGCCTCATTGAACAGACCAGCCGTCTGATCGTGCGCCGTCAGATCGCCTATACCGCCGCGCTGGGGATTCCCTGGGGGATTTCGGAATCGGCCTACAATGTCCGTGATTTCGAGATGACCTACCAATATTCCAACTTTGGCGTCCCGGGCCTTGGCCTGAAGCGCGGCCTGGATGCCAATATGGTCATTGCGCCCTATGCGACGGCGCTGGCCGCGATGGTGGAGCCGCAGGCTGCCGCACGCAATCTGCGGCACCTGGCCAGGCTCGGCGGTCTCGGCGCTTATGGCTATTATGAAAGTCTTGATTTTACGCCCGTCCGGCTGCCCGAAGGCCAGACCGTTGCCATCGTCAGGGCTTTTATGGCGCACCACCAGGGGATGACGATCGTCGCCATTGCCAATGCCTTGCTGGGTTCGCAAATGCGGGCGCGCTTTCACGCCGAGCCAATGGTGCAGGCCACCGAACTCCTCCTCCAGGAACGCCCGCCCCGTGACGTCGCCATGACACGGCGATGGGAAGCTGGCACCAAATCGCTGGCTCGCATCCGCAATTCCGGTGCGCCCGGCGGACGGCGCTTCACAAGCACCATTGAGGCGGTGCCCGCCACGCATTTGCTCTCCAACAGCCAGTATAGCCTGATGCTTACCAGCGCCGGGTCTGGCTATAGCCGGTTTCGCGACATGGCGATTTCGCGCTGGCGCGAAGACGCGACCTGCGACGATTGGGGCTCCTATATTTTCATACGCGACCGCCAAAACGGCGAAGTATGGTCAGCGAGTTCGCAGCCTTGTCACAAGGAGCCGGATGATCATGAGGTCGTTTTCAATGAAGACCGGGCGATTTTCACCCGCCGCGATGGCACCCTGACGACCATGATGGAGGTTTTGGTTTCGATCGAAGACAATTCAGAGGTTCGGCAAATCAGTCTGGTCAATTACGGCACGCGGTCGCGCGACATCGAACTGACCTCCTACGCTGAACTGGTGTTGACCACACCAGCCGCCGACCGCGCCCATCCGGCATTTTCCAAAATGTTTGTGGAAACCGAATTCGTGCCCGAGTGCGAAGCGATTGTGGCCACACGTCGCCGACGAACGCCGACGGAAAGCGAAATCTGGGCAGCGCATCTTGCCGTTGTCGACGGCGAAACCCTCGGTGCCGTGGAGATCGAAACTGACCGCGCGCGCTTTATCGGACGTGGCCGCACCATTCATGATGCCGCCGCCATGTCGGGCGGGGCCAAGCTCTCCCACACGACCGGCACGGTGCTTGATCCCATTTTCGCACTTCGCAAATCCATCCGTATCGCGCCCGGTGCCACAAGACGCATAGCCTTCTGGACCATGGTGATGCCAACACGGGCAACCTTGCTGGACTGCATCGACAAGCATCGCGACCGAACCGCGTTCTTGCGCGCCGCAACGCTATCCTGGAGTCAGGCCCAGGTACAACTCTATCACATTGGCATTGATGCCGCCGAGGCGGCCTTGTTTCAACGCCTTGCCGGCCACCTGCTTTATGCTGGCCCGGCCTTGCGTTCCACTTCGGAGGCCATCGTGCGTGGGGCCGGGGCGCAATCGGGCCTGTGGGGACTGAGCATTTCGGGCGATCTGCCGCTGCTGGTGTTGCGCATCAGCGATGCCGAGCATCTCGGCCTCGCGCGACAATTGCTGATGGCCCAGGAATATTGGCGGATGAAACATTTCAGCGTTGATCTGGTCATCGTCAATGAGCGCGACGCCTCCTATGTCCAGGATCTGCAAATCGCCATCGAGACCATCGTGCGCACAAGCAATGCGCGTCAGAAGGTCAGTGCTGAAACCGCGACAGGCGGTGTCTTCGTTGTGCGGGCTGATCTTATGGCTGCCTCGACGAGGGCATTGCTTTTATCCGTCGCGCGCGGTGTTATCGTCGGGCAGCGTGGCAGCCTGCGGGATCAGCTTGATCGTGCCGAACAGGCACAGCCGCTTCAGCCCCGCATCGCGGCGGTGAGTGCCTTGCGCCGAACGCCAACTGCCCCACCGGAAGGCCCGCGCCTCGAATTTTTCAACGGACTGGGGGGTTTTGCCAATGAAGGGCGGGACTATGTGGTGACGCTTGGCCCAAACCAGTCAACCCCCGCGCCGTGGATAAATGTCATCGCCAATCCCCAATTCGGCTTCCAGGTCTCGGCGGAGGGCGCGGGTTACACATGGTCGCTCAACAGCCGCGAAAACCAGTTGACGCCATGGTCAAACGATCCAGTGAGCGACGTGCCCGGCGAAGTGATCTATCTGCGCGATGAAGATACCTGGGAAGTCTGGAGTGCGACAGCGCAGCCATGCCGTGATGCCAGCGCCACTTATGTGGCCACCCATGGCCATGGCTACAGCCGCTTTACCCATGACTCGCGGGAGGTTCGCGTTGATCTCGTGCAATTTGTGCCCGTCGATGATCCGGTCAAAATCTCGCGACTGACCTTGCGAAACCTGTCCTCGCGGCCACGTCGCCTGTCGGTCAGCGCCTATGCCGCCTTTGTACTCGGGCCGTCACGCAGCGCTGCCTCGGCCTATGTGACAACGAGCCTTGATGAGGCGACGCAGGCTATCCTGGCCAGCAACGAATGGACTGCGGGCTTTGGAGGACGCGTCGCGTTCCTTGACCTTGGCGGTGCGCAAAGCGAATGGACGGGCGACCGTTGCGCCTTTATTGGCCGCAATGGCACTCTGGCGCAGCCTTTTGCGTTGCGGGGTCGAGCGCGACTCTCCGGCAAGACCGGTGGCGGTCTCGATCCCTGTGGCGTGCTGAAGGCATTTGTCACCCTTCAGCCAGGGGAGACCCGCGAAATCACCATGGTCCTTGGCCAGGCGGCAGACATCGAGGGCGCGCGTGACCTTATCCTGCGCTACCGGACGCGCAATCTTGATCATGTATTGAGCGAAGTCAGGGCGCAATGGAGCCAGATTCTGGAGACCGTGCAGGTCAGGACACCTGACCGCGCCATGGACATCATGCTCAATGGCTGGTTGCTGTATCAGACTCTGGCCTGCCGGGTCTGGGCACGGTCGGCCTTTTATCAAGCCAGCGGGGCCTTCGGCTTTCGTGATCAGTTGCAGGATGGCATGGCTCTGGCTGCCCTGCGCCCGGATCTGACCCGCGCCCACCTGCTGCGGGCGGCGGCACGCCAGTTCATCGAGGGCGACGTGCAGCATTGGTGGTTGCCTAGCAC
>DAICZI010000110.1 GCA_027311205.1 Beijerinckiaceae bacterium
CGTTCGCACAGCGACGAAATTGGCGTTTCTTTCGAGTTTTTCCCCCCCAAGACCGCGGAAATGGAGGCGCAGCTCTGGGACTGCGTCGAGCGTCTCGCGCCGCTTGATCCGAGCTTCGTTTCAGTCACCTATGGCGCGGGTGGCTCGACCCGCGAGCGCACCCACAATACGGTGGCGCGCATGGTAGCCGAGGGCAAGGTGACGCCTGCTGCCCATCTCACCTGCGTCGGGGCGACGCGCGAGGAGGTGGATGATGTGGTGCGCGGCTATCAGGCGGCTGGGGTGCGCCATATTGTGGCGCTGCGCGGTGATCCGCAGGGCGGGCTTGGCACGGCATTTTCCCCGCATCCGGGTGGGTATGCCCATTCGACCGCGCTGATTGAGGGCATCCGCGCTATCGGCAATTTCGAGATTCTGGTCTCGGCCTATCCCGAAAAGCACCCCGAATCAGCCTCGCTGGATGCAGATATCGACGTGCTGAAAGCCAAGGTCGATGCCGGAGCGACCCGCGCCATCACGCAGTTTTTTTTCGATAATGCGCATTATTTGCGCTTTCTCGACAAGGTGCGGGCGCGCGGTATCGACATCCCCATCCTGCCGGGCATTGTGCCGGTGCAGAATTTCCGTCAGACTGCGGGCTTTGCGGCCAAGACCGGGGCGAGCGTGCCTGCATGGCTGGCGCGCCGCTTCGAGGGCCTCGAAAATGATCCCGCCACCCGCAAGCTGATCGCTGCGGCCGTCGCGGCCGAGCAGGTGCTGGATCTGGTCGATCACGGCGTCCGCGATTTCCATTTTTACACGATGAACCGCGCTGATCTGGTGTTTGCGATCTGCCATTTGCTCGGGGTCAGAGCCAAGGTGACGGTGCCGGGGGCGCCCTAAGGCTTCGTGCTGTCTGCCCGCCGACAGGCATCCTCCCGACCGCACTGGTCAAAACTTCATTTTTCCGCCAATATCCGCTAGGATAAGGGTGATTTCCGAAGCCGTGGATCAACGCGATATGCTGAAACTCATGGTGACTGGCCTTTTGACCAGCATGCTTGCAATGTCGGCAGCGCTGGCTGGGCCTTATGATTTTACAGCGGCTTTGCCCGATGGCACCAGCTTTGCGCCGCTTCCGGCCGCCAGCGCCAAAAAGGCCGATCCCTGGAAAGGCCTGACGCTCGGCACCGAAGCTTTCGCAGTCTCCGGCCTTGGCAAGGGCATGAAAGGCGGCTTCGGGGCGGACGGTTTTCTCGGCTATGATCATGCCTTCGACAATCATGTCGTGCTCGGATTGCGCGCAAGTGCCGGCTATCTGCCGGGCATCATTCAAGGTGGCCCGGCTGGCTATAATTTTGGGATGGTCGATGCCAGGTTTGGTTATGAAATGGGCCGATTGACCCCCTGGGTGGCGGTCGGTGGTGGTGTCGCCAAGGCGACCCGTTTTGCGTCCAACACGCCCGATGTCAGTACCTCGCTGAATGATCTGTTTTCCGACACGCACAAGGGAGCCACCTTCACCCGCGCTTCAGCAGGGTTTGATTATGCCGTTAACAATAACCTGACGCTTGGGATGAGCGTCGGCGTCATGCAATTTCACAACGGATTTGCTGCAGACCCGTTGTCACAATAAATTCATGAATAAAATCAATGATATAAACTGTCATATGGTTGTAATGAAACTGTCGCATTCTCCTCACGCTGCTGCACTAGAAAGTCCTTGCGCTGGGCGCGGGCCTTGATTGGAACCTGCGTGCGGCAGTCGATAACGAGGAGCACACAAGATATGACACTCACGAAATTCAGCCGCCTTGCGGTTTTGGCCGCGCTGGGCGTGGCAGCATTTCAGGTTGCGCAAGCTGACCAGATCACTGGCGCAGGTTCAACCTTCGGCACACCGATCTATTCCGCATGGGCTGCTGCCTACCAGAAGGTTTCGGGCAACGCCCTGAATTATCAGTCGATTGGTTCAGGCGGCGGTATCGCGCAGATCAAGGCCAACACTGTCACTTTCGGCGCGTCTGACATGCCGCTGACCCCCAAAGAGCTGGCTGCCGCCGATCTCGTGCAGTTCCCCACCGTCATTGGTGGCGCGATTCCCTCCGTCAACATTCCTGGCATCGGGCCGGGCGGCATGACGCTGGATGGCGCGACCATTGCCAAAATCTACATGGGCGAAATCAAGAACTGGAATGATCCGGCGATTGCCAAGCTCAACCCCGGTGTGAAGCTCCCCAACCTCGCCATCATCCCGGTGCATCGCGCCGATGGTTCAGGCACCACCTTCATCTGGACCAACTATCTCTCCAAGGTCAGCCCGGAATTCAAGACCAAGATTGGCGAAGGCACCTCGGTGAACTTCCCGGTCGGCATTGGTGCCAAGGGCAATGAAGGCGTTGCCGAAAACGTGCTCAACACCAAGGGCGCGATTGGCTATGTCGAATATGCTTATGTCACCCAGAACAAGATGGCCTTTGCCAAGGTCATCAACGCTGCGGGCAAAGCTGCTTCGCCGAGCGCAGCGGCGTTTCAGGCTGCGGCAGCCAATGTCGATTGGTCCAAGTCAGATCATTATTATGTGATCCTGACCAACGAGCCGGGTGCTACCACCTGGCCGATCACCGGCGCGACCTTCATCCTGATGCACGGCACGCCCAAGGACAAGAAAGCCAGCACCGAAGCGCTGAAATACTTCGACTGGGGCTATCACAATGGCGGCGACATCGCCAAGAAGCTGTTTTACGTGATGCTGCCGCCCGCGACCGTCAAGCAGATCGAAGCGACCTGGGCCGCTGACATTCACACGAAGTAAGAACGTCACCAACCAAATTGCGGCGGCCCCGCTACACCAGCAGCGGGGCCGTTGTCATGTTGATGTTTTTGGACGCAGGTTCTGGTAAGTCGGCCCATTTTTCATGTGCACGGGCATTTTACGTCAAGCGGTTTGTCTTGGAAGGCGTGATAGTGTCAAATGTGCGTGCATGTGCAGAAGGCGGCGGGCTTGATGTCAAAGGGTTCTCGTGTGGCTGATATCGCGGTAAGTTCGGGGGGGATGGGGCAAGCCGGGCTTGCTACATCGCGTGCTTCCGTTGTGCGGCGGTTTCGCCGGGGTGACAGCCTGTTTCGTGTGGTGACCCTCAGCGCAGCTTTGAGCGTGCTGATTATTTTGTGCGGCGTGCTGATTTCGCTGGTGTTTGGGGCCTGGCCGGCGCTGCGTCAATTCGGCCTTGGCTTTTTCATTCATACGACCTGGAATCCGGCCAGGGATGATTTTGGCGCTCTTGCCGCGATTTACGGCACTCTGGTGACTTCCGTGCTGGCCATGCTGCTGGCTGTGCCGGTAAGCTTTGGCATTGCGGTGTTCCTCACCGAGCTTTGCCCCTGGTGGATGCGTCGCCCTATCGGCATAGCCATTGAACTTCTGGCGGGCATACCCTCGATCATTTATGGCATCTGGGGCCTGTTTGTGTTTTTGCCCTTTGTGCAAAGCGTGCTGCAGCCTTGGCTGATTGATTTTTTTGCGCCGATACCGGTGCTCAACATCCTGTTTGCGGGGCCACCCTATGGCATTGGCGTGCTGAGCGCCGCCTTCATTCTGGCGATCATGGTGGTGCCCTTCATCACGGCGGTGACGCGCGATGTGTTCGAGACCGTGCCCTCGGTGCTGAAAGAAGCGGCCTATGGGATTGGCGCAACCCGCTTTGAAGTGGTGCGCCGTGTGGTCATTCCCTACACCCGCACCGGCCTGGTTGGTGGCGTCATGCTGGGTCTTGGTCGCGCGCTCGGTGAAACCATGGCGGTGACTTTCGTCATCGGCAATGCCCACACGATCTCGTCGTCGTTGCTGGCGCCCGGCACCACCATTTCGGCCGTGATCGCCAATGAATTCAGCGAGGCGACGGATCCGATGTATGTCTCATCCCTGATTGCGCTGGGTTTGATCCTGTTTTTGATTACCTTCATCGTCCTGGCGATTTCGAGATTGCTGCTGATGCGCATCGAGAATGCGGAGGCCAAATGAACCGGACATTGCGCGCACGCCGCCAGATTCTGAGCCTCGTGATCATGGGCCTTTCGATGGCCGCTACACTCTTCGGGCTTGGTTTTCTGGCGTTGATTCTTGGCACCTTGCTGTTCAAGGGGTTGGCCGGTCTCAAGCTGTCGGTGTTCACGCAAATGACACCGCCCCCTGGCGCCAAGGGCGGCTTGCTGAATGCCATTGCCGGATCATTGGTGATGACTACGGGCGGCGTCTTTCTGGGCACGCCCATTGGCATGTTGGCGGGCATTTATATGGCTGAATATGGCCGGGGCACGCGCCTCACCATGATCGTGCGTTTCATCAATGATATTCTGCTCAGCGCGCCCTCCATCATCATAGGCCTGTTTGTCTATGAGATTTATGTCGCCGAGGTTGGCCATTTCTCCGGTATTGCCGGCATTATTGCGCTCGCCATCATGGTGGTGCCGGTGGTGGTGCGCACTACGGAGGATATGCTGCTGCTGGTGCCGGGCACCCTGAAGGAAGCTGCCGCCGCCATGGGTCTGCCCCGCTCGATTTTCATTCGTCGCATTGGCATGAAAGCGGCGCGCGCTGGTCTGATTACCGGCGTGCTGCTGGCGGTGGCCCGTGTCAGCGGCGAGACGGCACCCTTGTTGTTCACGGCGCTCTCGAACCAGTTCTGGAACTGGAATATCAACGAACCCATCGCCAACCTGCCGATGGTGATATTCCAATTCGCGCTGTCTCCCTACAAGGATTGGCAACAACTGGCCTGGACAGGCGCGCTGCTCATCACCTGCGCCGTGCTGGCGCTGTCCATTACCGCGCGCATTCTTGGCGCGCAGGGAACCCGCAAATGACTGTAGAACCCGCCCTTGCCCAAAAGGTCACGATCCGTGACCTGAAATTCTTCTATGGCGATACACAGGCGCTCAAATCAATCAGCCTGCCGCTCTATGAACACAAGGTCACTGCCTTCATCGGCCCGTCCGGCTGTGGCAAATCCACGCTGCTGCGTGTGCTCAACCGGATGTATGATCTTTACCCGCGCCAGCGCGCCGAGGGCCAGGTACTGCTGGATGGCAATGATATTCTGGCACCCAACACTGACATCAACTTGCTCAGATCACGCATAGGGATGGTGTTTCAAAAGCCGACTCCGTTCCCGATGTCGATTTATGACAACATCGCCTTCGGCATCAAGCTCTACGAGCGTTTGCCCAAAGCTGAACTGGATCAACGTGTTGAGGCCGCGCTGCGCGGCGCTGCGCTGTGGGATGAAGTCAAGGACAAGCTCCAGGCTTCCGGCCTCAGCCTGTCGGGCGGCCAGCAGCAAAGGCTTTGCATTGCCCGCACCGTGGCGATCCAGCCCGAAGTGATCTTGCTCGATGAACCCGCCTCGGCGCTCGACCCGATCTCGACGGCCAAGATCGAGGAACTGATCGATGAATTGAGCGCGCGCTACACCATCGCCATTGTCACGCACAATATGCAGCAGGCAGCACGCGTTTCAGACTATACCGCTTTCATGTATCTCGGCTCATTGATTGAATTTGACGAAACCTCGAAGCTATTCACAACGCCCCACGAAAAACAAACTCAAGATTATATCACCGGCCGCTTCGGCTGACGCACCAAAAATTCGGGAGATACCATCGCATGGCAGAACATATTGTTCGTTCGTTCGACAATGAGCTGGAAGTGCTGGGCCGTTCCATCGCCGAAATGGGTGGCATAGCCGAAAAAATGTTGGCTGATGCGATGGAAGCCCTGTCGCGGCTCGATACCGACCTTGCCCAGCATGTCGTGACCACCGATCCGCGTCTGGATGCCCTGCAGCGCAGCATCGAGGAACATGCCATCCTCACCATTGCGCGTCGTCAACCCATGGCGGTTGATCTGCGCGAAATCGTCGCCGCCATCCGCGTTTCCGGCGATCTCGAACGGATTGGTGATCTGGCCAAGAACATTGCCAAGCGCACCATGAAAATCGCCAATGAGGCCCGCATGCCGCGTGCGCTGGTTGGCCTGCGGCACATGAATGACATTGCGGCGCTGCAATTGAAGGACGTGCTCGATGCCTACGCCCAGCGCGATGAGGCCAGGGCCCGCGCCGTCTGGCTGCGCGATGGGGATCTTGATGCGCTGGACGATTCGGTATTTCGCGACCTCTTGACCTTCATGATGGAAGACCCGCGCAATATTTCCTTTTGCACGCATCTGCTGTTTTGTTCGAAAAACATCGAGCGGGTCGGTGATCATGC
>DAICZI010000111.1 GCA_027311205.1 Beijerinckiaceae bacterium
GGCGCGCGAGGTGGGCGTTGATCCGGCGAAGTTCCGCCAGTTGAATTTTGTCACCCAATACCCGCACCAGACGCCGGTGATCTTCACTTATGATGGCGGCGATTATAACGCCTCTATGATCAAGGCGCTGGAAATGGCCGATTACAAGGGTGTTGGCGCGCGCAAGGCAGCGTCTGCTGCCAAGGGCAAGCTGCGCGGCATCGGCTTTTCTTCCTATATCGAGGCTTGCGGCATTGCGCCGTCGGCGGCGGTGGGCTCGCTGGGTGCTGGCGTTGGCCTGTGGGAATCAGCCGAAGTGCGCGTCAATCCAGTGGGCACGGTAGAAGTGCTCACCGGCTCGCACAGCCACGGCCAGGGCCACGAAACCACCTTCGCCCAGCTCGTGTCGGAGCGCCTTGGCATTCCGATCGACAATGTCTCGATCGTCCATGGCGATACCGACAAGGTGCAGATGGGCATGGGCACCTATGGCTCGCGCTCCGGGGCGGTCGGCATGTCGGCGATTTCGCGGGCGCTCGACAAGATCGAGGCCAAGGCCAAGAAGGTTGCGGGCCATGTGCTTGAAGCTGCCGAAGGCGACATCGAGTTCAAGGACGGCAAGTTCACGGTGAAGGGCACCGACAAATCGATTGATTTTGGCTCGGTTGCCCTGCAGGCCTATGTTGCCCATAAATTCAACGGCCAGGAACTGGAGCCGGGCTTGAAAGAGGGGGCGTTTTATGACCCCACCAACTTCACCTTCCCGGCGGGCGTGCACATCTGCGAAGTCGAGATCGATCCCGATACAGGCATCACCAGGATTGAGCGCTGGACGGCGGTGGATGATTTCGGAGTGATCATCAACCCGATGATCGTCGAGGGCCAGGTGCATGGCGGCATTGCCCAGGGTATTGGCCAGGCGCTGCTTGAAGGGGCGATCTATGACAAGGACGGGCAGTTGCTGACTGCGAGCTACATGGATTACACCATGCCGCGCGCTGATGATCTGCCGAGCTACAACCTCGGCTTTACCGAGACCCGTTGCCCTTCGAATCCGCTCGGCATCAAGGGTTGCGGCGAAGCGGGCTGCATTGCAGCACCCCCCGCCGTCATCAACGCCATCACCGATGCGCTCGGGCACGAGAATATCGCCATGCCCGCCACCCCGCAGGCCGTGTGGCGCGCTGCCCAGAAAGCCGTGATGAAAAAGGCTGCCGAGTGAGCATGATTTTGCCGCCCCGCGCGCCGGTTGCGCGGGGCGTTTCAAGTCCCTTTATGGAGTGACACACCATGTATGAATTCGACTATCACCGTCCCGGCAGCGTCGATGCCGCCGCCAAGCTCGTCGGCCAGGCCGATGCCAAGATCCTCGCGGGTGGCCATACGCTGATCCCGACCATGAAGCAGCGCCTTGCCGCGCCCAAGCACCTGGTTGATCTGCATGGCGTGCGCGAGCTGCAAGGCATCCATCTCAAGGATGGCAACCTCGTCATCGGCGCGATGACCACCCATGCTCATGTCGCCGATTCGGCGCTGGTGAAGGCGCATTTGCCGGGCCTGGCAGCGCTGGCGGGCGGCATTGGCGATCCGCATGTGCGCCATCTCGGCACCATTGGCGGCTCGATCGCCAATAATGACCCGGCGGCAGATTACCCCTCGGCGGTGCTGGCGCTGAATGCCACCATCACCACCAACAAGCGCGCGATCAAGGCGGATGATTTCTTCAAGGGCATGTTCGAGACGGCGCTGACGGAAGGTGAAATCATCACCCACATCAGCTTCCCGACCGGGGTAAAAAGCGGCTATGCAAAATTCCCCAATCCGGCCTCGCGCTATGCGCTGGTCGGGGTGTTCGTCGCCCAGCATGGCGCCGATGCACGGGTTGCCGTGACCGGGGCAGGGGAAAATGGCGTGTTCCGCGCCACTGCGCTGGAAGCTGCCCTGAAGGGCAATTTCACGGCTGCCGCGCTGGCTGGCAAAACCGTGTCAGCCGATGGCCTCAACAGCGACATTCATGCCGATGCCGACTATCGCGCCCATCTGATTGGCGTCATGGCCAAACGCGCGGTCGCCGCCGCGCATTGAGCCTTTCAGGCGAAAGACAATGCCCCTCCCGCGCTGCGGGAGGGGTTTGTGTTGGGGGGCTTGTGGTTCTGTGCGACGCCCTGGCTGCGCAGGGCCCCCCAATGATGCCGCGCAGCGCCATGACGATGCGGGGATGGTTTCAAAATCAGTTGCCCTATATAGACAGCGAACACCGCCTCAATTTAACTCACGCCCTGGCCCCTCATGACCCTTCCCGTGCAATTGCCCAGTTCGATTGATGCGACACTCGCCATGCTGGAGGGCGCTGGCTATATCGGCGAGCGGACGCTGGCGACGGTGCTGTTTCTGGCACTGAAAATGGGTCGTCCGCTGTTTCTTGAAGGCGAGGCGGGCGTCGGCAAGACCGAGATTGCCAAGGTTTTGGCCAGCAGCCTTGGGCGCAAGCTCATTCGCCTGCAATGCTATGAGGGGCTTGATGTCGCCGCTGCCGTCTATGAGTGGAATTATGCCCGGCAGATGATGGCCATCCGGCTTGCTGAAGCGGGCGGCGACGTCAGCAGCGACAGCCTGAAAAGCGACATTTTTTCCGATGAATATCTCATCCGCCGCCCGTTGCTGCAAGCGCTTGAACCCGACGTCAACGGGCCGCCGGTGCTGCTGATCGACGAGCTTGACCGCACGGATGAGGCCTTTGAGGCCTATCTTCTGGAGGTCCTGTCGGATTTTCAGATTACAATTCCCGAAATCGGCGTCATCAAAGCCGCCGCGCCGCCGATCGTGATTCTGACATCGAACCGCACACGGGAAATTCATGATGCGCTGAAGCGCCGCTGCCTGTATCATTGGGTGGATTACCCCGATGCTGTCCGCGAGCGCCGCATCCTTGCGGTGCGTGCGCCGCACGCGCCTGAGCAGCTCTCCGCCGAGCTCATCGCCTTCGTGCAGCGCTTGCGCAAGGAAGACCTGTTCAAAGTGCCCGGCGTCGCCGAAATGCTCGATTGGGCCAGCGCCTTGACCGAACTTGATGCTGTGGCGCTCAACCCCGCAGAGGTCAATGACACGCTCGGCGTGCTCCTGAAATATCAGGATGATATTTCCAAAATGCAAAGCGGCAAGGCCTTTGAAATCCTCGAAGCCGCCAAGGCTGACGCCAAAATGGCGAGCTTTGGCTGAGGGACGGCCCGGCCTTCAAGGCGTGCTCGTGGGGCCAGCGCGCTGAAACGGGTTGGAAAACACGCGCCCAGCGCCTATAGACACCCCAGGAAGCGTGGTTTCTGGCGCATGGAGTGGCCAGCCCGACCCTAAGGTCAAATTCAAAAGTACTCAAATTCAAAAGTACTCAAATTCAAAAGTACAAGGAGCAATCGGATGAAAAGCGCGCCGTGGTCGTCGAGTTCGTGGCGCACCAAGCCAGTGGCCCAGATGCCGGATTATGCGGATAGTGCAGGGCTCGAGGCGGTTGAGGCGCAGCTTGCTGGATTCCCGCCGCTGGTTTTTGCCGGCGAGGCGCGCAAACTCAAGCGGGCTTTGGCCAAAGTGGCGGCGGGCCAGGCGTTTTTGCTGCAGGGCGGCGATTGCGCCGAGAGCTTTGCCGAACATTCTGCCGATAACATCCGCGATTTTTTCCGCGTGTTTTTGCAAATGTCGGTGGTGCTGACTTTCGCGGCAGCCTTGCCTGTGGTGAAAGTCGGCCGAATCGCCGGGCAATTTGCCAAGCCGCGCTCCTCCGACCATGAAACCCTTGATGGCGTGACCTTGCCCGCCTATCGCGGCGATATTGTCAATGACATTGCCTTCACCAGCGAGGGCCGCCAGCCCGATCCGCGCCGCCAGATTGATGCCTATCGGCAGTCGGCCGCCACCCTCAATCTGCTGCGCGCCTTTGCCACCGGCGGTTATGCCAATCTCGAAAATGCCCATCGCTGGATGCTCGGATTCGTCAAGGACAGCCCGCAGTCCGGGCGCTATCAGGAAGTGGCCGACCGCATCACCGAGACGCTGGGCTTCATGCGGGCCATCGGCCTTGATCCTGAGACGCATCAGGAAATGCGCGGCACGGATTTCTACACCTCCCACGAGGCGCTGCTGCTCGGGTTCGAGCAGGCGATGACCCGGACCGATTCAACCTCGGGCGATCCCTAAGCAACATCGGGGCACATGCTCTGGGTGGGGGATCGCACGCGCCAGCCTGACCATGCCCATGTGGAATACATGCGCGGCATCAAGAACCCGATTGGCCTGAAATGCGGCCCCACGGTGACGCCCGATGGTTTGCTCAGGCTTACCGACATGCTCAACCCGGAAAATGAGCCGGGGCGGCTGACGCTGATCTGCCGCTTTGGGGCAGGCAAGGTCGAGGCGCACCTGCCGGGGCTGGTGCGCGCTATCGAGCGTGAAGGCAAGGTGGTGGTGTGGTCATGCGATCCGATGCACGGCAACACCGTCAAGGCGATGTCCGGCTACAAGACCCGGCCCTTCGAAATGATCACCGCCGAACTCAGCCAGTTTTTCGACGTGCATCAGGCCGAAGGCACCTATGCCGGCGGCGTCCACCTAGAAATGACCGGTAAAAACGTCACCGAGTGTACAGGTGGCGCGCGCTCGATTTCCGATACCGAACTGCATGACCGTTACCACAGCCATTGCGATCCGCGCCTTAATGCCGAACAGGCGATCGAGGTGGCGTTTCTGGTGGCTGAGCGGCTGAAGGCCGAGCGCGCCAGCCGCGCACCCGCCGCCATTGTTGCAGCAGCAGAATGAAGCAATAGCTTGCTTGCGTTTCTGCAACGACAACGGCGCCATGAATTATTATATGAGACCCAACACGGCACATGCCAACAAGGGTACTTGCCAACGAGGGTTTTTCCCATGCCACAGACTTCACGCTTTCCGACCCTGTTCATCTCGCATGGCGCACCTAATCTGGTGCTGCACAATACGCAGGCCAAGCTTTTCCTTGAAAGCTATGGCAAGAGCCTTGGGCGGCCCAAAGCCATTTTGATTGCCAGCGCGCATTTTGAAACGCGCGCGCCCGCCGTCAGCGCAGATGCCAAGCCGGAAATGATCTATGATTTCGGCGGGTTTGAGCCCGAACTCTATAAAATGGTCTATCCGGCACCAGGCTCGCCGGAGCTAGCGGAGCGGGCTGTGGAGCTTCTGGCGACGGCAGGGCTGAAAGCCCAGCCTGTTGCGCATCGCGGTTTCGATCACGGCACCTGGGTGCCCCTGAAATTGCTCTACCCTGATGCCGATATTCCAGTGGTGCAGGTCGCCATCCAGACACAGGCCGGTGCCGCGCATCATGTGGACATGGGGCGGGCCCTGGCACCACTGCGCGATGAAGGTGTGCTGATCATCGGCTCGGGCAGTCTGACGCATAATCTCGGTGCCTTCTTCAAGGGCGGCTACAAGGCCGATGCCGCCGCGCCGGAATGGGTGAAGGATTTCGCCGTCTGGGTCGAGGATCGGGTCAGCCATGGCGCGCTGGAGGACATCATCCATTACCGCGAGCGCGCGCCTTTTGCGCGTGAAAACCATCCCAGTGAAGATCACTTCCTGCCGCTACCCTTCGCCTTTGGTGCGGCGGGCGAGGGCGCGAAAGGCACGCGCGTGCACAGTTCGCACGAATTTGGCGTGCTGATGATGGACGCCTACGCATTTCAATAATGTGGTGCCCGCCGGGCGAGAGAGGCTGGTGTCAGCGGCCTGCCGATTCGAACCAGAGATGGCCCAGGGCGCGGCGCGGGCCGCTTCGTGGTGTCGCAGTTGACTTTGGGGCAGCGGGCTGCCTGGTGCCGATTGCGCCGAAAAGATGAAATCTCTTAACCTTGTCTGGAAGCAAAAGCGTGGCTTTCGGGCAACGGTCTTGCCAAATTCGATCGCTGGCCGCAAATGAGGGTTTGCAGGAAGGGCGAAAGTTTGTAGAAGGTTAAGAAGAATTATCAGGATCGTTGACCGGGGTCGTTCCATCGACGGTATGGGTAGAAATCAGCGAAGTGGTCCAGGCCCAGGGGCGTGGAACTTCCAAAAAGTGGAAACAAATTCATGGCGGTCGTTGCCGGGGTGTTCAGACGTCTGAGCTTGGTTTTGGCCGTCATGGTCACCACTTTATGGCTGAGCGGGGCGGCGTTCGCGCTGTCTGTGGTGGTGCACGGCTCCACCAATGCCGATCCGGCAACAGTGCAAAGCTATTTCCAGGGCACGTCACCTGATCAGATCAAT
>DAICZI010000112.1 GCA_027311205.1 Beijerinckiaceae bacterium
GGCTCCGGCTTTGCAGACGCAGGCATGGAGCCTTCGACAGTTCGTTCTGTGCCTATGCGGGCCTGTTAAGCGCGCCGGCCTGATTTCGGGCGCTTGTAAAATGGGTAACAGGCGCGCCCGCGCCCTGTCCCGCGGATTTCCGTTTCAGCAGCTTTGCGCCCGAAGGCTTCGACGTTCTGGCGCCATAAATTTTTTTGAATCGCCCTGAAAATCATTGGCGCAATCGGAAAAAGCCTGCTAGAAAGTTGATTGCACATTCATGCGCGCGACGTGTATCTGCGGTCTGGCGTCGAGCGAACCGGTTTCCGGACGTGTGCGGGCGTGGCTTTGGATATCTGGGGATTTTCCTGCAGGTCATGGGTTGCGTTGGGCAAGGCTGGCTGAACTGGTGAATAGCAGGACTGAAATGAGCAAAGGCAGAGACTTCCGTGGGCCGAAGAAACGCGGATTTGATGATGATGGGCCTTCGCCCTACGAGCCTCGGGCGGCTCGTTCGCCGCGCAGCGCTTACGGCGGTGGTGGTGATTTCGGCGGTGGAGCGGCTGCACCAGCTCCGGCTATGAGCAACGCTCCGGCAGTGGACGCCATTGTAAAATGGTTCAAGGGCGACAAGGGTTTCGGCTTTGTCGAGCTGAGTGGCGGCGGCGGCGATGCGTTCCTGCATATCCATGCCCTGCAATCGGCCGGCTACGAGACGGTGCCTCCGGGTGCCAAGCTGAAAGTCACCGTGGGAACCGGCTTGAAGGGCGCGCAGGTCACGCGCGTTCTTGAAGTTGATACGGCTGGTGCCGCCGAGCGCGCACCGCAGCAACCCCGCACAAGTGACGGTCCGCGCACCAACCGCCGCGACTATGATGCGTCAACGGCCGTGACGCTGTCAGGCAAGGTCAAGTGGTTCAACGACGAGAAGGGCTTCGGCTTCGTCCAGTGCAATGATGGCGGCAAGGATGTGTTTGTGCACATTTCCGTCCTCGGCAATGCTGGCATCAATCACCTTGCCGAAGGGCAGGCCGTGTCGATGCAGGTCGTCGAAACGCAGAAGGGCCGCGAAGCCAAGTCGCTCGCGCTAGAATAAAGGCATCCGCCCATTTTCCGACAATCAGAAGGCGCGCAGCACCCCTGCCCGCCTTTTTTCTTATGGAACGCCCTTGAGGGCCCATGCCTATGGAGCGCCAATGCCTGATGACTTGAAACCCGCGCGCGACATGGACCGGTTGCTGGAGATCATGGCGGCCCTGCGCACGCCGGGCACCGGTTGTCCGTGGGATTTGCGCCAGAACTTCGCCAGCATCGCCCCCTATACGATTGAGGAGGCCTATGAGGTCGCTGATGCCATCGAGCGCGGCGATATGGCTGACCTTGCCGATGAATTGGGCGATCTCTTGCTGCAGGTAGTGTTTCATGCCCGCATGGCCGAGGAACAGGGGGCTTTTGCCTTCGGCGATGTGGTTCACGCCATCACCTCCAAGATGATCCGCCGCCATCCGCATGTGTTTGGCCACGAGAAGGGCCACAGCGACGAGGCCAGCGTCCAGCGCAACTGGCAGGTGATCAAGGCTGAAGAACATGCCGCCCG
The DNA here is from genome assembly GCA_027311205.1 of Beijerinckiaceae bacterium. GTDB lineage: Bacteria > Pseudomonadota > Alphaproteobacteria > Rhizobiales > Beijerinckiaceae > REEB77. The sequence continues at coordinate 1,577 of DAICZI010000112.1, forward strand.
AGAGAAAGCCGGCAAAGCGCCGCGCCCATCGTGGCTGGACCGCGTGCCCACCGCCCTGCCCGGCCTGACCCGCGCCGTCAAATTGCAATCCCGCGCCAGCGAGGTCGGCTTTGACTGGCACGATGTCCGCGCGGTCCTGGACAAGATCCGCGAGGAAACCGACGAGATCGAGCAGGCCCTGGCCATCGGGGCCCCCCGTGATGAAGTGGCCGCTGAAATCGGTGATTTACTGTTTTCGGTCGGCAATCTCGCCCGGCACCTTGACGTTGATCCAGAAGCCGCGACACGCATGACCAATGCCAAGTTCGTCGCCCGCTTCAGCCATATCGAGCGCACTTTGGCAGCCGAGGGGCGCAAACTTGACGAGGCCGATCTCGATGAGATGGAAGCCCTCTGGAGGCAAGCGAAGGGGCTTGAGGCGGGCTGATGAGGCAGGACGCCGCCGTCGCCCTATTGCAATGTGACGTCGATGGCGATTTGATGTCTATGCCGATTTGACGGGCAAAATCTGGCTGAGGATTATAATCCTCACCCCTGCGCCATCCGGGCGTTGAAGCGGGCCTCGGCCTCTTTCGACATGCGCACTTCGAGGCGCACCATGCCATCGTCGTCGTTGGAACGAGCCAGCACCTCGCCATTGCGGTAAAGCCAGGTCAGATTGGCCCCGTCATCGGGCTTCAACTCCAGATGGCACAAGGCGTAATCGGCGGCCAGCATCGCCTCGATGCGCTCCAGCAACTGTGGGCACCCCTGCCCGTCCAGGGCTGACACGGCGATGGGGCCGTCAGGTCCGCCAGTCTGCAACAGCGCCTCGCGGCGCTCTGGGGTCAACAGATCAATCTTGTTCAGGACTTCCAGACGCAGCGGCCCCTCGGCCCGCGTCAGGCCGAGCTCCGCCAGCACCGCCTCGACATCAGCCTCCTGCATGGCGCTGTCCGGCGAGGCGATATCGCGTACATGCAGGATGATGTCGGCATTCAGCACCTCTTCCAGCGTGGCGCGGAAGGCGGAAATCAGCCCGGTCGGCAGTTCCGAAATGAAGCCGACCGTATCCGACAGAATGACCCTGCCGCCATGAGGCAGGCGCATTTGCCGCATGGTCGGATCGAGGGTCGCAAACAATTGGTCAGCGGCGACCACATCAGACTGCGTCAGCGCGTTGAACAATGTTGATTTGCCGGCATTGGTATAACCCACCAGCGCCACGATGGGATAAGGCACCTCGCGTCGCGCCGCCCGGTGCAGGGCGCGGGTGCGCTTCACCGCCTCAAGATCACGCTCGATGCGGCTCATCCGATCCTGAATCAAGCGCCGATCGGTCTCGATCTGTGTTTCGCCGGGGCCACCCAGAAAGCCAAAGCCGCCGCGCTGGCGCTCAAGATGCGTCCAGGAACGCACAAGCCGCGATTTTTGATAGGCCAGATGCGCCAGTTCCACTTGCAGCACGCCCTCGCGGGTGCGGGCGCGCTGGCCAAAAATCTCCAGAATCAATCCCGTTCGGTCAATCACCTTGGCATTGAGCGCCTTTTCCAGATTGCGCTGCTGCACGGGTGACAGCGCGCAATCCATGATCACCAGAGTGATCTCTTCAGCCTCGATCAGTGCCGCCAATTCAGCCATCTTGCCGGTGCCAAGGTAGCTCGCCGGGCGGATGTCATGAAGATTGATCCGCATGGTCGCGATGATGGCAAGGTTGAGCGCCCGCGCCAGACTGACCGCCTCGGCAAACCGATCATCAAGCTCGCGCCTGGGCGCATAGGCCCCGGCCTTTTTGCCGGAGCCTGCCTGATAGGGCCCAATCACCAGGGCGCGGGTATTCGCCGCGATTTTGCGCGCAACTTCAAGATTGAACGATGCGGGTTCCTGAAGGCCGCCAGTCTCGCCCTTGCCGGTCTCGCCTTTAACGCTCAATCTTCTCGGCCTCGTCGGCAGGATCGAACATTTGGATCGGATGTCCGGGCATGATCGTTGAGATGGCGTGCTTGTAAACAAGCTGCGATATGCCGTCACGGCGCAGCAGCACGCAGAAATTGTCAAACCACGTGACAACCCCTTGTAATTTCACCCCGTACACCAAAAAAATCGTGAGCGGGATTTTGTTTTTCCGAACAAAGTTGAGGAATGAATCCTGGAGGTTTTGTTGTTTTTCCATAGCGGTTATAATCCGATTTCGTGTTGTTTGTTAGGTTACCCAAAAAACCAGTCGTCAGTTGCGGCACGAGAAAAATGACACCGACCGCTCTTTTACACTACTGCTTTTAGTGAGCCCGCTTTATTATACATTGCCTGTGGGCAAGAGCAATGCAGAAATAGCGTAACTGATTTGCACATTTGTGCGGATCCGAGCCGCTTTGGCCTATTCGATGTTCAGCGATTTCATTTTGCGGTGCAGGGCGGAGCGCTCCATGCCGATAAATTCGGAAGTTTTTGAGACATTGCCGCCAAAGCGGCTGATCTGCGCAATCAGATATTCGCGCTCGAATAACTCGCGCGCCTCGCGCAGCGGCAGGCTCATCAGGCGTTCGCCGCCTGCGCCGCCAGGCAGAACCGGCACCAGCGCCCCCACCTCCTGCGGCAACATCGCCGCCGTGATCTCGCTTTCATCGCCGGTTCCGGATGTGAGGATCAGCAACCGTTCGATGTTGTTGCGCAACTGCCGGATATTGCCTGGCCAGTCGTGCGACTGCAGGACAGCAAGGGCATCTTCGCTGATACGGCGGCTGGGCAAGCCATGCGTGCTGGCGAGCTGCTCCATGAAAAAATTGATCAGTTCGGGGATATCCTCGCGCCGCTCGGCCAGGGAGGGCACCCTCAGCGGCACCACGGCGAGGCGATGGAACAGATCTTCACGAAACGCGCCGTTGGCCATGGCCTGCGCCAGATCGCGGCTGGTGGATGAAATGATACGGACATCGACATGCACCCTGGTCGCGCCATTGACGCGCTGAAAATTCTGGTCGACGAGCACCCGAAGGATTTTTCCCTGGGTCTCGCGCGGCATATCCGCCACTTCATCAAGATAAAGCGTGCCGCCATGCGCCTCTTCCAGCGCTCCAACCTTGCGCAATTCGCCGGTGCTCTCAACGCCGAAGAGTTCACTCTCCATCACGTCCGGCCCGATGGTCGCGGCATTGATGGCAATAAACGGGCCACTGACGCGCTGCGACAAGGCATGCAGGCTGCGCGCCGCCAATTCCTTGCCGGTGCCCGGCGCCCCGGTGATAAGAATGCGGGAATTGGTCGGGCCGATGCGCTCGATCATCTGGCGCAATTGCCCGGTCAGTGCTGACGTGCCGATAATCTTGTCGGCGACGCCCGAGCGGGCGCGCAACTCGCTGACCTCGCGTTTCAGGCGCGAGGCTTCCAGCGCCCGCTCGGCCACCAGCAGCAGCCGGTCAGCCTTGAACGGCTTTTCGATGAAATCATAAGCCCCGAGCTTGATAGCCGCGACGGCCGTCTCGATGTTGCCGTGTCCGGAAATCATCACAACCGGCAGGGCGGGATGCTGTTCCTTGATCAGGGTCAGGAGTTGCAGCCCATCGAGTCTGGAGCCTTGCAACCAGATATCGAGGAAAACCAGCTGCGGTCGCCGCGCCGCGACAGCCGCCAATGCCTCGTCAGAATTGCGGGCGACACGCGTGCCATGGCCTTCGTCTGACAGGATGCCGGCAACGATGTCGCGGATGTCGGCTTCGTCATCAATGATCAGGATATCAGTTGACATTGCAGCTCCCGGTTTGAAATCAGGCGGGATGGTCGAGGTGATCAGGCTGGGTGGTTGTTTCGGGCCTGTCCGCCGGTGCGGTGGCCGGCAGGAACAGCGCAACATGCGCGCCGGGGCCCTTGGGAGCGTCGAGCAGTTCAATGCCGCCGCCATGGTCTTCCATGATTTTGGCGACAATCGGCAACCCGAGTCCGGTGCCTTCGGCGCGGGTGGTGACATAAGGCTCCAGCAGGCTGTTGCGATTATCGGGCGGAAACCCTATGCCATTGTCGATGACATCCAACCAGACCATGTCGGCGGTTCCCCGGTGCACGCGCACGCCAATGCGCGGCGTGCGGTCAAGCTGGCCCTGCTCGCAGGCGCTGGCGAGGCCCTCGATGGCATTTTTGATGACATTGGTCAGCGCCTGGGCGATGAGGCGGCGATCAAAATGACAGATGATCGGCTCGTCGGGAATATCTGCCGCGATTGCGATGTCCGGATTGCCATTGCGCATCAAGAACACCGCCTGTGCCACGGTGCTGTTGATCTCGCCGACCTCAAGGCGCGGCTTGGGCATGCGCGCAAATGACGAAAATTCGTCGACCATGCGTTTGATGTCATCGACCTGCCGGATAATCGTGTCGGTGCATTGGTCGAAAATCTCGCGGTCGGCGACGATCAGGCGCCCGTACTTGCGCTTCAGCCTTTCGGCGGAAAGCTGTATCGGCGTCAGCGGATTTTTGATTTCGTGGGCGATCCTGCGCGCAACATCGGCCCATGCGGCCGTGCGCTGGGCGCTCACGAGATCGGTAATATCATCGAGGGTCACCACCATGCGGCGCATCTGCCCGACGCGCCCGCCAATGTGAATATTGAGCTTGCGCTCATGGCCGCCGCGCATCA
>DAICZI010000113.1 GCA_027311205.1 Beijerinckiaceae bacterium
GGCCAGACTTCTGAAAAACGACCGGACTTTTTCGCGACGGCCAGGCTGTCGCGCGCCGCCCGATCTGGCCGCACGGCAAGAGCGCCCCGGCTGCGGTGTCCAGAATGTCACACCAGTATCGCAATCACCTGAGTATGCCGTTACAGGCGTTCTGGGTGTGCTTTAGCGCTTTGGCCTGACGTTGGTTTCAGCTATATTTTTTGTCGATGAATGGAGACATTGAAGCTATGGGGCGAGCGGATCGGGCGAGGGGCGGGCGTTACGCTTTGCCGGGCAGGCTGCTTGCCGCCCTGCTGGTCGCGTTTTTTCTCCAGAAGGCAGCAGCGCAAAGCGCCACGCCTGTGGCCAGCATCCCGGCAACGCCTGATCTTTGGACGCAAAGCACCCTGCTCGGCTCCCTCGGCGGATTGCGGCCCTGGCTAAAAAGTCATGGCGTCACATTCGGGCTGACTGAAACCGACGAGTTGTGGGACAACACCACAGGCGGCATCCGCCGCGGGCCGGTCTATGATGGTCTGGCTGAAGCTTCTTTGATGGTGGATACGGCCAAGGCTTTCGGGTGGCAGGGCGGCACCTTCAACGCCAGTGTGCTACAGCTTCACGGCCATTCAATCACCAATGACCATCTGCTGGCCCTGCACACCGCAACCAACAGCGAGGGCATGCCAGCGACGCGCCTCTGGGAGCTATGGTACGATCAGGACTTGCCCGGCACGAACCTCGACATCAAAATTGGCCAGCAGAGCGTCGATCAAGAGTTTATTGCTCCCGATTATTCAGCCGTGTTTGTCAATGCCTCGCTCGGATGGCCGGTGATGCCGACAAATGACCTTTACGCAGGCGGCCCTGCAGATCCTCTGTCATCATTGGGTGTTCGGCTGCGCGCCAAACTGGGCGCAAACCTCACCGCTTTGGTGGGCGTATTCGACGATAATCCGCCCGGCGGGCCGTTCAATGCTGACCCGGAGGTGTTGGGAGCGGAAGCCACCGGCACGCGCTTCAATCTTGGCACCGGGGCCTTGTGGATGGCAGAACTCCAGGTTCAAACCCACCAAAAGCCTGCCAAGGATTGCTCCAGCCTGTTCTGCGGGCTGCCCGGTGCGCTGAAACTGGGGCTCATGTATGACAGCGGCAGTTTCCCCGATCGGCGCCTGGGCGCGGATGGCCTGTCACTCGCCAATCCAGCAAGTTCGGGTGTGGCGCTGAAACATCGCGGCAATATGATGCCTTATGCTATCGCCAGCCAGATGCTCTGGCGCGACGCGACGGATGACCAGCGCAACCTCGGAGCCTTCGTGCGCGTGATGGCCGGACCCAGCGATCGCAATCTTGTAGATTTTTCGGTCGACGCCGGGCTGAACCTGCAAAGCCCGCTGCCGGGGCGCGATCATGATCGGCTTGCTTTTGCCTTCAGCTATGCCCACATCGGCGCGCACGCCACCCAACTTGACGCTGATACGGCGTTATTTGGTGGCAGACCCTATCGCTTGCGCTCCAGCGAAACCTTGTTTGAGGCGACGTATGAGGCGCAAATCAACCCATGGTGGGTGATGCAACCGGATTTCCAGTATATCGTCAGGCCTGGCGGCGGCATCAATGTGGCGGGAATTGGCAGCGCCAATCTTGCCGATGAGGCAATTTTCGGCCTGCACTCAGTGATAACCTTTCAATGAATGGCGCAGCCCCGTAAAGTCCTTCTGCGCTTAGCGGCGGCGACTTATGCTGAATTGCGCCAGCGTGGCATTGCCACGCTGGCGGGTAAGGTTCAGCTTTGTGTCATAGAGCTCCAGAACATCGTCAATGATGGCCAGGCCAAGGCCCGAGCCTTGCTCGCCAGTTGCCTCTGCGCCCTGTTCGGAAGGGTCATAGCCATCGTTGCGCACTTCCATCACAACCTGATCCGGCTCCAGATGCGCTTTGATGAGGATGTGGCGGCGGGCGTTTTTGCGCGCGTTGTCCATGAGATTGCCCATGACCTCGCCAAAATCATCAGGATCCATCGCCAGCTTCAAGTCCTCCGGCAGGGCATTTGTCCAGATCAGATCCCCGGCCCCCGGCATCCGCTCGAACAGATTGATCAGCCGCTCGACACTGGCATGGGCTTTTGTCTGCATGCCGCCCGCCGCGCTGGCACCGTGGGTGCGGGCGCGGGCAAGTTCGCGCTCAACAATGGCGCGCATCAGCGCCACCTGCTCTTCCAGAACGTCCCCCTCAGCATTTTGCGCGGCCGTGTGCCGCTGGGCCTCCATGGAAATGATGGTCAGGGGCGTCTTCAGGCCATGCGCGAGTGTGCCCGCCCGCCGGCGCGCCTTGGCGACCTGATCTTCCTGATGGGCCAACAGGCGGTTGACCACTTCGGCCAGCGGCGCGACCTCCTTGGGAAAATTGCCACGCAACCTGTCACTATCGCCGGAAATCACTGCGGCAAAGCGTGATTGAAGCGTGGTGAGCGGCCCAAGGCCGATCAATGTCTGCAAAATCGTGCCCACCAGCAGAACCAGCGCAATGAGCAGCAACGCGCCATAAAGGTTGCGGCGGAACACCGTCTGCAAATGGGCGATGGCGCGCTTGTCTTCAGCCACCTCGAGCACGAAATGGCGTTGCGCACCGCCCGTCCGCGCTGGATCGAGAAAGGCGACTTTGCGCGCCAGTGCAAATAAACGGGTGCGGTCAGGCCCGGTATCGCTATGGAAAACGCCCGTGATTTCTTTGTCATCGGGCAAGCTGGTCGTCCATAGGGATCGAGATTTCAGGATGATTTTGCCATTCTCGCTGATTTGCCAATAGGCACCGCTCTCCGGAATGTTGTAGCGGGGATCCGCCGGGCGGTGCCGCATCACAGCCTTGCCCTGATCCAGGCTGAACAAGCGCTCGAGTTCGAGAATCCTGATGTTCAGTTCCTGTCCCATGCGCGCCTGAAGCGCGGCATCGAAAGCATGGGTTATGAACCAGGCGGCGGCCCCCATGGTCGCGCCAACCATCAACCCGGAGATCAGGAAAATGCGGGCGCGCACCGACCACGTTGCAATGACAGTGCGTTCCTCAATATCAGGTGCTGCGCGGGCACTCGCCCTGCGCACTTTAAGGGTGCTCATTGGTGGCGCGCTCAAGCAACGTCCTCGACAATATAGCCGAGGCCGCGCCGCGTCACCACCATATCCGAGCCGACTTTCTTGCGCAGTCGGTTCATCAGCACTTCCAGTGCGTTGGAATCCGGCACGGCCTCACTGGCATAGACGTGATCCTGCAACTCGGTTTGCGGCACGATGCGCCCCTTGTTGGTGACCAGATAGCGCATCATGCGATATTCCAGCGAGGTCAAGGTGATCGGCTTTTCGGCCCGTGTCACCAGCATGCGCCGCGTATCGATTTTCAGATCCCGCGCGCTCAGCACCGGCGTGGCCGCACCGCTGCCGCGTCGCAGGATGGCGCTGAGGCGGGCGACCAATTCCTCAACATAAAATGGCTTTGCCAGATAGTCATCGGCTCCGGCGTCAATGCCTGCCACCCGCTCGCGCCAGGCGCTTCGGGCGCTCAGGATCAAAACCGGCACTTGCGTGCCAGCCTCGCGCAGGCGCTTCAGCACGGTCAGGCCATCCAGTTTGGGCAGGCCAAGATCAAGCACGATGGCATCATAATCTTCCGTCCCGGCACGAAACCACGCCTCTTCGCCATCATGCACCAGATCCGGCAGGTAGCCAGAGTCCTTGAGGGCACGGCCAATGGACGAGGCAATTTTTTTCTCGTCCTCAACAACAAGAATGCGCATTAGCGGGAGCTCCTGGCGATAAGACTATTGCTGGCGGCATCGATATAAACATCAACGTAGCGACCACGCCGCGACAGCACCACGATGTGATAGGCGAGGGCCTTGTTGCGACGCGTATAAAGACTGGCATTCAGCACTTCACCCGGCACCAGGGCGAGCGCATGGCCCATGGCCAATTCCAGGGGGACGGCTGCACGATGGCTCAGCGCCTCCTGCGCCTCGCGCATTTCGATCTGATCGCGCTCGACGTCGTCTGACCCCGCAGGACTTTCACCATTGCCACCACTGGCACCGGAACCGGAACTGGCGCTGCCTCCGCCACCCCCATCGCCACCGTCACCATCTGCCCAGGCCGGGTCGGCAAGTAGCAGCGCCAGCAGCCCCATCGAGATGCTTGCCCCCATGAATTGACGCCGGTCAGGCATGGCCTCATCCGCCAGCAGGAAATGTAAAAACCACATTTAGACTGCTTGAACTGACGTCAAGCTTACAGCTTTTGTGCGGCAATGTGGTGGTGCGTGTTGGATTGGATTAATAATGTCGCTGCCTTGGCGGATACTCGGCGCGGACGCGGCGAGAGGGAGCACAATTCATCCAAGCGCAGCCATCACGCGCCCGGCTTGCAGTGTTCGGGCGGGCTCACAGCGCCCGATAGCTCGCGGTGAGCAGAGGCGGTCCCTCGCAGGCGGCTTTGCCCCTGGCGACAAGATCCTCCATGTGTGCATAGACCGAGAGTGCGGCAGCGCCCTTGAGGCGCGGGTCAAGCCCGGAATAAATCGCCGCGACAATCGCCGGAATGGTCGCATTGCCCTGGCGCAATTGGCCAAGGATCGAGGTTTCACGCTGGCGGCGATGGGTGATGAGCGCGCGCACAAAGCGTTGCGGCTCGGTCAGAGCCCCGCCGTGACCAGGCCAATAGACCAGGTCATCGCGCGTCAGCATTTTGGCCAGCGAGGCCATGTAAGGCCCCATCGCACCGTCAGGCGGCGCAACGATGGAGGTTGACCACGCCATCACGTGATCGCCTGAAAACAACGCGCGCTCCTGCGGCAGTGCAAAAGCCAGATGGTTCATGGTGTGGCCGGGCGTGGCGATGGCCACCAACTCAAAATCCTCGCAAGCCAAACCATCCCCGTCGGCAAGAATGCGGGCCGGCTGGTGGGCGAGATCATTGGAGCCCTCCATGGTCGAGGTTTCGCCCAGCGCCAAGGCACGCGCCGGAACATGCGGCCCGCAGCCGATAATCGGTGCGCCGGTCGCCTGTGCCAGCGCGCGGGCCAGCGGTGCGTGATCCCGATGGGTGTGCGTGACCATAATGGCCGACACTTCGGCATCGCCGATCGCCGCCAGCAAGCGTGCCAGATGCTCCGCATCCTCCGGGCCGGGATCAATGACAACAAGTTTGCGGGTGCCCACCAGATAGGTACACGTGCCGGTAAAGGTGAAAGGCCCGCCATTGGGCGCGATCAGGCGGCGCACTCGGGCCGAAAGCACATCCACCAGGCCCGCTTGCGGCGCGGCGGTGTTGAGCGGAATTTCGATGATGCCGGTTGTGGTCACGATGCCCCCCAGGAATTCCTGCAGGATATGCACAGGTTTGGAATCTATTCCAGCAGGAAGCTTGTTGCGATGCAGCATTATCTCTATGCAGGCCTCTTTCTGGATCAATTGAGGAACCAAAATGCTGGACGCTGTTGCTCAGCCTGTTAACGCGGGCTCGATTCTTGATGTTGTGTGGCCGGGAAACGCCGAGAGTCGCGGCGCTCGGCTGGTGCGCGGGGCGATTTTGGCAGCGGGCGGCGCGCTCGCGCTGACCCTGTCGGCCAAGGTGCAGGTGCCATTGCTGATTCCGATGACGCTGCAATCCTTGGTGGTTTTGCTTTTGGGTTCCTTGCTCGGCGCGCGACTCGGGCTTGCCAGTGTTCTGCTCTATCTCACGGAGGGCGCGGCCAACCTGCCGGTTTTTGCCGGCACACCGGAAAAAGGCATCGGGCTTGCCTATATGGCCGGGCCAACGGGTGGCTATCTGGTTGGGTTCGCTGCGGCAGTGTTGCTGATTGGCGTTGCGGCGGATCGTGGTCTTGATCGCTCGATCTGGCGGCGACTGGTGGTGATGAGCCTCGGCCATGTGTTGATTTTCGCGTTCGGTTACGCTTGGCTGGCGCATTTCGTCGGGGCTGACAAGGCCTGGATGTTCGGTGTGGCACCGTTCTATGCCGCGACGGTCATCAAGACGCTGCTGGCGGCAATGCTGGCAACCGGCCTCTGGCAAGGCGCGGCGCGGCTTGCCGGCTGAGACGCCCCTTTTAGGTACCAAGGCCGCTCTGCGACCATGTCCCCGGCATCAACCCTGCGCGAGCCAGCGCTGGTTTCAGGGCTGGCGTCGGGCGCAGGCGTGTGGCGCGC
>DAICZI010000114.1 GCA_027311205.1 Beijerinckiaceae bacterium
GTATGATATTTTGGCTATGAAAAAAGAATTTTTCCACGGATTATTCGTTTGTTCCTTGGTCCTTGCGTCCTTGGTCATTGCGACAAAGGCGCGCGCCCCCGCCTGTGACTGCGGCGGCATCATCAAGTCGGCGACGATTTCCTTCGGCCAGGCCATGCCGCAGGGACCGTTACGCCGCGCCGAGGCCTGGTCGCGCGACTGCGATTTGTTTTTGGCGATCGGATCTTCGCTGCTCGTTCAGCCTGCTGCAAGCCTGCCTCTGGTCGCCAGACAGGCTGGTGCACGCCTTGCCATCCTCAACCGCGAGCCGACGCCGCTCGATCACGTGGCCGACATCGTCCTGCATGCCGAAGCGGGGCCGGTTCTGGAGGATTTGCATGTGAATTGCGGGAATGTTCCACAGAAATCCACCACCGGCGCTGTCGCCGGGAATCCTTGATGCTATGCTGAATCCAGTGATTCGTTTTCGGACGGCTATCAAGCTTTCTAAGTGGTGGAGTTTTCCGTGGGCAACGGGATTTCTGAACAATCAATTCATGACATAACAGACAATGGCGCGGCAGATGGGGCAATTGAGCGCCCCGCCGGGCTGGTGAATTTGGCAGGTCGCGTCAAATGGTTCGACGTGACCAAGGGATTTGGTTTCATTGTGCCTGATGGCGGCGGCGCTGATGTGCTGCTGCATGTCACCGTGCTGCGGCGCGATGGCTTCCAGAGCGTGCAGGAAGGCATGCGCATCGTCTGCGAGGCGCAGCGCCGCGAAAAGGGCCTGCAAGTGTTCAAGGTGCTGTCGGTGGATGAATCGACGGCCGTCCACGCCGCTGAGCAGCCCCTGGCGCGCACCAATGTGCAGGTTGTGCCCAAGGGCGGCTATGAGATCGTCATCGTCAAATGGTTCAACCGTCTGCGGGGCTTTGGCTTTGTGTCGCGCGGCGATGGCACTGAGGATATTTTCATCCACATGGAGACCTTGCGCCGCTATGGCATTGCCGAGGTGAAAACCGGCGACAGCCTGCTGGTGCGGTTTGGCGATGGCCCGAAGGGCTTGATGGCCGCCGAGGTGCGCCTGCTCGAATCAGCACTGCCTGCTTCGCATTGACAGATGGGCCCGCGTCTCCAATTTTGAATGCTGAGCGCGGCAACGTCGGGTGCGCGACATAAGGAGACGGGCGATGCGGCGGATTGCGCTGGCACTTTTGATGGTTGCGAGCGGGCTTGGCGGTGCCTCGGCTGGATCTGGCCTTGACAAACTGGTGGTGGTGACCAGCTCTGGCCCGCATCCTTTCAATGTCGAGGTGATGCACGGGACGGCGGAGCTTGAGCGCGGCCTGATGGATCGCCGTTTCATGCCGGCTGATCATGGCATGCTGTTTGACTTTGCCGAAACACAGCCGGTGATGATGTGGATGAAAAACACCTATATCCCGCTTGATATGGTGTTCATCGACAAAACCGGCCACGTCATCAACGTTGCCGCCGATGCCCAGCCCTTGTCCCTGGCGATTATTCCTTCCGCAAAGCCGGCGTTTGCGGCGCTTGAGATCAATGCCGGGATTGCGGCCAAAATCGGCATCAAGCCGGGTGACGTGGTGCGCGATGCGCTGTTCCATAATCAGTAATTGCCTGTCATGACCGCATGGTCGGCCTCGATCATCACGCTGTTTCCGGAGATGTTTCCCGGGCCTTTGGGGCTGTCGCTGGCGGGCGAGGGCCTGAAGCGCGGGCTGTGGCACATCGAGGCCCATGATTTGCGGGCTTTTGGGCGCGGTCGGCATCGTGCGGTTGATGACACGCCGGCAGGCGGCGGGGCTGGCATGGTGCTGCGCGCCGATGTGGTGGCTGACGCCATTGATGCGCATTGGCCTGCGGACGATCCGCGCCCGCGCCTGCTGCTCAGCCCGCGCGGTGCGCCGCTGACCCAGGCCATGGTGCGCCAATGGGCGATCGGCCCGGGGGTGGCGTTGCTCTGCGGGCGTTTTGAAGGTGTTGATGAGCGGGTGATTGCGGCGCGTCGATTGACCGAGATTTCGCTGGGCGATTATGTGCTGTCGGGCGGCGAGATTGCCGCACTGGCGCTGATCGATGCCTGCGTGCGGCTGGTGCCGGGCATCATGGGTGCCTCAGCTTCGGGTGATGACGAAAGCTTTGAGGGCGGGCTGCTGGAATATCCGCATTTCACCCGGCCAGTGGCGTTTGAGGGCATGACCATCCCCGAGGTGCTGCGTTCGGGCGACCATGGCCGCATCGCCCGCTGGCGACGCGCCGAATCCGAGCGCATCACCCGGGAACGGCGCCCTGATTTGCTGAACCCCGCCAAGGTTGAACGACCTTGACGTTCCCACCCCGCTTCGCTAGAGCAAGGCGCAGGAGATGGAGCGTGGCCCGCGGCTGCCTTCATAGCGAAAGTATACGCCCCTAAGGCTGCTTCCTCTGGAAGTGTGGCTTGGGGTTATGATCATTTGAAAGGATACGGCATGTCGCGCCGCTGTGAATTGACTGGTATTGCCGTGCAGGTTGGCCACAAGGTCAGCCATTCCAACATCAAGACCAAGACACGGTTCATGCCGAATCTTTGCGCTGTGACGCTGGAATCGGAAGCGCTTGGCCGCTCGGTGCGCCTGCGCATTGCCGCGGCTGCGTTGCGCTCGGTTGAGCATCGTGGTGGTCTCGACAGCTTTCTGATCAAGGCCCGTATCGACGAATTGTCGCCCGGCGCGCGCATCCTGAAGCGCGACGTCATGAAAAAGCATGCCGAGGCCGCCAAGGCAGCTTGAGGCCGCGCTTGCGCGCACTACATGATCTCTCCAAGCCCTGCCGTGCATGGAGCGGACGGGATTTAGGGAGAGCGGTCGGATGGATAATTATTTCGTCGCCGTCGCCGTCCTGGTCGTGTTTGGCGTGCTGGTCGCGGGGCTTGTAAACATGCTTCGCGGCGACAATCCGAACCTGTCGCAAAAGCTGATGCGCTGGCGTGTCGGCATGCAATTTGTGGCGATCATCGTCATCATGACCGTGTATTATTTCCGGCATTGAGGCGGGCATGGTCACACTCAACCGCATTTACACCAGCACCGGCGATGATGGCTCGACTGCCCTCGGCGATGGCCAGCGTCGACCCAAATTTGATGCGCGGGTCGAGGCCTACGGCACGGTCGATGAAACCAATGCGGTGATTGGTCTGGTGCGGCTGCATCTGGCTGACGACAAGGCCGCCGACAACCTGCTGGCGCGCGTCCAAAACGATCTTTTCGATCTTGGCGCGGATTTGTGCACGCCGCCCTCCCCTGCCACCAAAGATCGACTGCGCATCATTGAGGCGCAGGCCAGCGCGCTTGAAGCGGCGATTGACCTTTTCAATGCGCCGCTGGCCCCGCTGAAATCATTTGTGCTGCCCGGCGGCACGCCAGCCGCCGCCTACCTCCACCAGGCCCGCACGGTATGTCGTCGGGCCGAGCGGCTGATGACAGCGCTGGCGCAAACCCCCGGAGAGAGTGTTGGGGCTCCCGCGTTGAAATATATCAACCGCTTGTCTGATTTGCTGTTCGTGCTGGCCCGCCATGCCAATGGCACAAGCGGCGATGTGCTGTGGGTGCCAGGCCAGAACCGGTAGGTCCAGAGTCACCCCACTACAACCGCCAGAATCGTTCACGGCTAACCGATTGACTTGCGCCAGCGCCTTACTTAGGTATCGCGGGCAAGGTTCAGGAGCATAGCGATGAAAATTCTGGTGCCGGTCAAGCGCGTGGTTGATTACAATGTGAAAATCCGCGTGCGCAGTGACGGCAGCGGCGTCGAGCTTGCCAATGTCAAAATGTCGATGAACCCGTTTGACGAAATCGCCGTCGAGGAAGCGTTGCGCCTGCGCGAGGCTGGCAAGGCGAGCGAAGTGGTCGTGGTGTCGATTGGTGCTGCCCAGGTCGCCGAGACCATCCGCGCCGGCCTCGCCATGGGGGCGGACCGCGGCGTGCATGTCAAGACTGACGAGGCCACCGAGCCGCTCGCCGTCGCCAAAATGCTGGCGGCCATCGCCAGACTCGAAGCGCCCGGCCTGATCATCATGGGCAAGCAGGCGATTGACGATGATTGCAACCAGACCGGCCAGATGCTGGCAGCCCTGCTGGGTTGGGGCCAGGGGACATTCGCCTCGAAGGTCGAGCTGGGTGCCGATGACGTGGTGGTCACGCGCGAGGTCGATGGCGGGGCGCAGAGCGTAGCGCTGAAATTGCCCGCCATTATCACCACGGATCTGCGCCTCAACGAGCCGCGCTATGCCAGCCTGCCGAATATCATGAAGGCCAAGAAAAAGCCGATTGATGAAAAAACCCCCGCCGAACTGGGAGTTGACACCGCGCCGCGCCTCAAGGTGCTGAAGACGGTGGAACCCGGCGGGCGAAAGCCCGGGATCAAGGTGAAATCCGTTGCCGAACTGGTAGCCAAATTGCATGATGAAGCGGGAGTGATCTGATGGCTGTTTTGTTGATTGCCGAAGTCCATGCAGGCAAACTCTCGGAACTGGCTCCCAAGGCGCTGACCGCCGCCCGCGCTATTGGTACGCCGGTTGACGTGCTGGTGTTTGGCAGTTCCTGCGCGGAGGCCGCACGCACGGCGGCGTCCCTGGAAGGCGTTGGCAGCGTCAAGGTCGCCGAGGCCGCGCTTTATGCCCATGACATGGCCGAGCCTTTGGCGCAGCTCATCGCCGGGCTTGCCCCAGCCTATGAAGCGGTGGTCGCCGCGGCGACCAGCCTTTGCAAGAACGTCATGCCGCGCGTTGCGGCCATGCTTGACGTGATGCAGCTTTCAGAAATCATCAAGGTCGTGAGCGCAGACACGTTCGAGCGGCCGATCTATGCTGGCAATGCCATCCAGACGGTGCAATCCTCTGACAAAATCAAAATCATCACCGTGCGTTGCGCGGCCTTTGCCGCTACGCCCGGCGGCGCTGGCCCTGCGCCGATTGACACTGTGCCGAGCGCTGGCGATCCGGCCCTGTCGCAGTTTCGTGGCGAGGAACTCGCCAAATCCGACCGGCCTGAACTCACCTCCGCCAAAATCATCATTTCGGGCGGCAGGGCGATGCAAAATGCCGAGAATTTCAAGACCTACATTGAACCGGTGGCTGACCGCCTTGGCGCAGCCATGGGCGCCTCGCGCGCGGCGGTTGATGCCGGCTATGCACCCAATGACTGGCAGGTCGGGCAGACCGGCAAGATCGTCGCGCCTGATTTGTATATTGCCGTCGGCATTTCCGGGGCGATCCAGCATCTGGCCGGCATGAAGGATTCAAAAATCATCGTCGCCATCAACAAGGACGAGGATGCCCCGATTTTTCAGGTCGCCGATTATGGATTGGTTGCCGATCTTTTCACTGCCTTGCCAGAACTGGGCGCTGAATTGGCAAAGTCGGGGAAATGATCAAATCAACGCTTGTCCTTAGCGGACAAGCCTTTATGATTGCAAGCCTTGTGGGCTGGGGTTGCTGGGGAGTTTCAAAGCTTGGACGTCGATAAAGTAGGTGTCATTGGTGCCGGCCAAATGGGCCTTGGCATCACTCAGGTCTGCGTACTGGCTGGCATGCCAGTGGCGCTCAACGATATTTCGGAAGAGCGTCTCAACGCCGGACTGGCGACAGTCAATGGCAATCTGGCCAAGGAGGTCGCGCGCGGCAAACTGACGGAGGCGGAGCGCACCGCTGCGCTCGCGCTCGTCAAGGTCGGGACGTCCTATGATATTTTTGCCGACAGCGATCTGGTCATCGAAGCGGCGACGGAGAACGAAGAGCTGAAACGCAAGATACTGCTCAAGCTCTGCCCTTCGCTGAAACCCGACGCCATGTTGGCCTCCAACACCTCCTCCATCTCCATTACAAGGCTGGCGTCGGTATCGGATCGGCCCGAGCGCTTCATTGGCATTCATTTCATGAATCCCGTGCCGCGCATGCAATTGGTGGAACTCATTCGCGGCATTGCCACCAGTGATCCGACATTTGATTCCGCCAAAGCCTTTATTACGAGACTTGGCAAGACCTCGACCATGTCGGAAGATTTTCCGGCTTTCATCGTCAACCGCATCCTTCTGCCCATGATCAATGAGGCGATTTACACGCTGTATGAAGGCGTTGGCTCTGTTGACTAAATTGATACAGCGA
>DAICZI010000115.1 GCA_027311205.1 Beijerinckiaceae bacterium
CTTGGCTGAGTGTCCTTTGGACGCTTATCGGCGTGGCACAATGCCAGGCTTTTGCAATTGCTGCTGTAGCGACGCCCCGCGCCCTTTAACGGGTTTGCGGGGCTTTGCAGTTTTTGATGCCCGCGAAATGAAGTGCCGCGAAATGAAGCTGATGGGGCCTTCATCATCGCGTTGATGGGGCGCATGCTCAAACAAGCCTTCACCCCAACGCCTTCCCGACTGAAGTCCATCTTTCCAAGGAGCTCATCATGGCCAAAGAACACCAACGCAGCAACCGCGAAGCCAAAAAGCCGAAGGCCAACAAGCCGACCGCTGATCGCGCCCCAGCGACCTTGGGATCGGGCAGCCTTACCCCGATCAAAGGCCCCAAAAAAACCCGCTAAGGGCGCTTTGGGGCACTTTCGCGCAGATCGCATGACCATAATCGCGGTCGGCGCGCAGGACATGTGCGTGCCAATGCCATGAACCGCCAACGCCTTGCTGGCGGCATCCGTGCGGACCTGAACCATATCCCGGGTCAGAACTCTCAGGGTGGCTTTGCCAAGTGGCGGCGGACATGGCATAATCGACGCGTCACTGTTGGGCTGGATCATCAGCGTGATTGAACAATTGATGTATTTCGCCATCGGTGCTCTTGGCATGGGCCTGTTTGGGGCTTTTTTCCTGCCGGCCTACCGTCGCCGTGCCGTGCGGCTGGCGCGCCATCACCTGCAATTGCAAATGCCGATGAGCATGGCGGAGGTGACGGCGCGGCTTGATGCCGTGCGGGCCGAAGCTGCGGCCGCGCAACGTGCCGCAGAACAACAGGCCGAGCGGGCGAGTCTGGCTTTGGCCGAACATCAGGCCCAACTT
Organism: Beijerinckiaceae bacterium; assembly: GCA_027311205.1. Taxonomy (GTDB): domain Bacteria; phylum Pseudomonadota; class Alphaproteobacteria; order Rhizobiales; family Beijerinckiaceae; genus REEB77. The sequence goes on from DAICZI010000115.1 coordinate 853, forward strand.
GGCCATCAGAGGAACCAGTTGCTGGAGACCCAGCAAGCCTTGCGCGCCTTGCAGGCAGAGCACGCCGTGGCAACACAGGCTTTGGCCAGCGCCCATGCCCAGGTGGTCGAGCTTGCGGCCATCCAGGGCGCGACCTCTCAGGCTTTGTATAACACCGATGCCATTGCCACGGCCCAGCGCATCGCACTGCTCGAAGCCGACCAGCTCCGCGAACACCTTGAAGCTTTGGGCCAGTCCGACCGCATGACCATCGCCTCGCTCAGCACGCGCATTGAGGGCGACAGCCTGACGATTGGCGACTTGCGCCGCGCCCTGACCGACAGCGCCGCACAGCTCGATGGCGCTTTGACCGTCTCGGCAAATCTGCGCCAGGCGCGCGATGACATGCAAACGGCGTTGCGGCGTCAGGTCGAGGCCGTTCAGCACTTGCAGGGGCGTCACGAGACGCTTCTGGGCCGTCACCAGCAAGTTGAAGCGACGTTGGCCCAGGCCCGTGACACGAGCGCTGCGTTGGAGCGCGAAGTCGAGACCTGGAAAGTGCGGTGCCGCGAACTGGAAGCTTCGCTTGAACGCGCCAAATCAGAGGACACGCGGCGCGTAGCCCAAAGCCTTGGCAAAACCGAAGCCATGGCAGAACGGCTGGCGCAGTATGAAAACGATCTGCGGACGCTACGCAATGACAACGCCATGCTTCAAGGCCGCATCGACACGTTGCAAGATGACCGCCGCACCCGCAGCGCTGCCATGAAGCCACCAACGGCCGGGCCGAGCGCTGCGGATCTCGCGTCTTTGCGCCAGACCATCCGCGCGTTGGGCGACGAGGTCGCAGCCATGGCGAGCAAAGACAGGGGTGCCGATTCGCCCGCGGATGACGAAGCGCAGCGCCAGGCGCCCGATAAATTGGTGCAATTGCAAACACGGGTAGTGCGCAGCGCTGCGGCTAGTTGACCCGTCGTCGCTTCAGGGTTGACGGATCAGTGCCGCGCAAGGGGTTGGCAGTTGCGCGAGCGTCAGCGGTGGCTTCGGCCGGTAATGCGGATTGGGCTTGGGGTGCATCACCGCATTGCTGAACCAATAGGCCAGATGTTTGCCGCACATTTCGCCCTTGAAAAACGGGGCCTGCGGCTTGCAATCTGGCGCACCGCGCGGACAGGACAGCCGGACGTGAAAATGGGATTTGTGCCCATAATAAGGATGGATTTTGTTGAGCCACGCGCGATTCCCGGTCGCGCTTGCGCAAATCGCCTTCTTGATCGCCGGGTTGACAAATATCCGATCGACCTCAGGATCGACCGCCACGGCTTTCAAGGCCTGCAATTGCCCGTTGGTCCAGTTGCGGTTGACACTGAGGCCATTGCTCGCAACCATATTGATGGCTGACATGCTCTCGCGCTCGTGCGTTGTCAGGGTATGTCGCGGCATGGGCGTGAACCAGATATCAGCCTCAAGACCGACTTGATGCGAGGCGTGCGATTTCAGCATGGGGCCTCCGCGCGGCTGGGACATATCGCCGATCAGCAAGCCTGGCCAGCCGCTATAGCGCGCCGCACGGGCACTGACCCTCTTGATAAAGGAAATGAGCCAGGGCGTGCCCCAATCGCGGTTGCGCAGCGGGCGCATAACCTGCCAGGTGGGGCCGGTCAGTGGCAGCGCGACCCCGCCCGCCATGCATCCGCGCGAGTAGAAGCCGATAGGCTGAGACTGACCTTGCGACGGCAATTTCTCATGTCCGAACAATAATTTGGCCGGTTCAGTCAGGTGCCTCGTTGCCGCGAATCCATCAGGTGCACCCAGAAGCATCGGCAAACACGTCACAAGGCCTGCGAGGGCCAATTGCGAGCGACGGGACGTCAACATAGTCATCTCCTCGGACGGTGGACATTATGAATTTGGCCAAACCTCAACCAGCGCAAATCATCGACCGCATTCCACTGTTTTAGATTACACCGCTGGAACGTCAACTGCCCTTCATGTGTCGGGGGCATTAACGGTATACGTAAACAAGCTCTTGCGTGGATTGCTGAAAATTGCAACAATGGCATTGTAAGTTGCTGTGGAGACGCGTCATGCGTAAATTTTCAACGATTATTTTTGGTTTTATGGCGTTAGTTTGGTTAATTGTTCCTGCTGCAGCCAAGGTGCAAATCGACGTCAATCTTTCAACAGAAAGAATGCATGTCACGACAGACAATGGCCAGACTTATGACTGGCCTGTGTCTTCTGCCCGGCGCGGTTACATCACACCAGACGGGAATTATCACCCGCAAAGCCTGCAAGTGATGCACTATTCTCATAAATACCATAATGCACCCATGCCGCATGCGATTTTCTTCCGGGGTGGCTATGCAATTCATGGCGGTTATTCGGCAGCATCAATGGGTGTTCCGCACTCGCACGGTTGTGTCCGGTTGACGAATGCTCATGCCGCCACATTGTTTGCCCTCGTGCGGCACGAGGGTGCCGATATTCACATTCATGGCCAGCCGTCGGCTGCGATTTATGCCAGAGCGCGCCGCCCGGCGATCCATCATGTACGCTACGTCCGTCAAGCGGCGTATCGCGTGCGATATGTCGCCTATCGCATGAAGCGCGAACGCATTGTTGCAAACCGGCGTGTACGCGTGCGCACTGTCCATTATGTCCGTCACATGATCCACGGCCGTTGGTATAGCCGCCGCGTCGTTGCCACGCGCTGGCAGACCCGGCATGTTGTGCGATATGGCATGGTTCGCCAAAAGGTTTACCACTACCACTACGCCATGGCTCACCACAGGGGCCATCATTATGCCTTCACTGGCGAGAGGGCCCATGTAAGCCGGACGCTGGCTTATGCTCCCACCTATCGTCATTATTCGCGTCGCCCGGTGGGCGCCTGGCAGTTCAATCCGCTGCCGGCTTTCCTGCTGACCCGGTGAGGGCGGTTCGCCGATCGGGTCGGCCGGGCGTTCTGACTGTTGCGCCACACGGTTGATCGGTGCGAAGCGCGCGTTCAATCCGCGAAAACCACCGTTCTGCGGCCGTGCGGCAGAACACGGTCTTCGAGGTGCAGCCGCAACGCCCGCGCCAGCACACGACGTTCGATGTCGCGACCCTTGCGAACCAGAGTTTCAGGTGTATCGCGGTGGCTGATGCGCTCGACGTCCTGCTCGATAATGGGGCCTTCGTCGAGGTCAGAGGTGACGTAATGGGCGGTGGCGCCGATCAGCTTGACGCCGCGATCATGCGCCTGGTGATAGGGCTTGGCCCCCTTGAAGCCGGGCAGGAACGAATGATGGATATTGATGCAGCGCCCGGACAGTTTGGCGGTCAGCCCGTCTGACAGCACCTGCATGTAGCGGGCGAGCACCACCAGATCGGCATCGATCGCGCGGATGATGTCCCAGATCTGCGTCTCCTGCTCCATTTTGGTCTGTTTGCTGACCGGGAGATAATGAAACGGAACCGAACCAAAATCCAGGTGGCCGTAAGTTTCACGCGGATAATTGGCGATAATCGCAGCGAGATCCATTTCCAGTTCGCCAATCCGCCAGCGGTAGAGCAAATCGGCGAGGCAGTGATCGAATTTCGAGACCAGAATTACCACGCGCCGGTGCTGCTGATAGGGGCGCAGCATGATATTCATGGAAAAAGTGCGCGCGGTATCGGCCAGCGCGTCATTCAATGAAGCCGCGCCTTGCTCCGCCTCGAACACGACGCGCATGAAGAAATGTCCCGTTTCAACATCGTCAAATTGTTGTGCATCGAGAATATTGCCGCCCTCGGCGGCGAGGCGCGTGCTGACGGCAGCAACGATTCCGGGGCGATCAGGGCAGGAAAGCGTGAGAACATGTTGCATGGCGGACATGGGACGACCTTTTCGGGATGACCATTTTGGAATGAATGTTCCATCCTATCGGTATTTCAGAATTTTTGGAACAGATATTTGATGGCACGTTGACGTATCCATGGCACGTGTCGCATTGGTATTGCCGAAGTTTTCCCCCAAGGTAAAGTCATGCCGTCATCCCCCCGTTTGCAAGGTAAAACTGCGCTTATCACCGGCGCGTCACGGGGCATCGGACGGGCCGTCGCCGAGCGCTTTGCCGCTGAGGGGGCAGACGTGGTTATCACCCATATTCGTGATCATTCCATATCCGAAACCTTTATTCAGAACCTGATTAATATCAGCCATTCCGCTGGTTTCCCGGGGCGCCACCTTGCTTTTGAAGCCGACGTCGCCGATCCAGCCGCCGCTGGGGCGACGTTGCAGCGGGTGGTGGCGCATTTTGGCCGCCTCGACTGCCTCATCAATAATGCTGGCATTCAGGCCCCAACGCCGGGCGATGATTGGGATGACGCAACGTTTGCCCGCATCATCGATGTCACACTCATGGGCGCAGCCCGCATGTCGCGGGCAGCTTTGCGGCATTTCCAGTCGCGCCCCGGCGGCGGCAACATCATCAACACCTCAAGTGTCCATGAAATCATCCCCAAGCCGGGCTTTCTGGCCTATTCGATGGCCAAGGGCGGGCTCGGCAACCTCACCCGGACACTGGCGCTCGAATTTGCCGCCAGCGGCATACGGGTTAATGCCGTCGCCCCCGGCGCGGTTGTCACCGACATGAACGCCAGTTGGGCGCAAGACCCTGAAGCCCGCGCCAGGGTCGAGGCGCATATACCGCTCGGCTATGCCGCGACGCCTGAGGAGATTGCGGGCGTTTTCGCCTTTCTTGCCAGTCAGGATGCCAGCTATATCACGGGCCAGACCCTTCATGCCTGCGGCGGGCTCACTCTTTTTGGTGAGTTCAGAACCAATTGGGCCTCTTGACCTGAGCCCGCCTCTGCGTCGACACTGGAACCCATGAAAGTCGCATTGATCCAGATGAATTCCGGCCCGGACAAGGCCGCCAATCTCGCCGCTGCGGCGCGCATGATTGACCAGGCGGTAGCCGACGAGCGACCGGACTGGATCGGCCTGCCCGAAGTGTTTGACGCCATGGGCGGCACGCGCGCCGATAAATTCGCCGCCGCCGAAACCCTGCCTGGTGGCCCGGCCTACAGCATGCTGCAAGGCCTGGCCCGCCACCATGGCGTTTACATCCACGGGGGCTCGATTTTGGAGCGCGGCGCTTCGGGGGAGCGTTTGCACAACACCACGCTGGTGTTTGATCGCACTGGCGCTGAAATCGCCCGCTATCGCAAAATCCATATGTTTGACATCACCACGCCCGACGGACAGGCCTACAAGGAAAGTGCCACCTTTGCGCCCGGCGAGGCGCTCGCCACCTACCGCTGCGG
>DAICZI010000116.1 GCA_027311205.1 Beijerinckiaceae bacterium
AATCAGGCGTCAGCGGCGTTTAGAGAGTCTCAAGGAGCCCCTTGCGGATCATCACAGGAGAGTTTGACATGCGGAAATTGTTCTTGCTTGCGGCGGCCTTGGCGCTACCCGCTTTGGCTGGGTGCGCGACCGAACGTGAAAACAATGCCGCTGGCGGGGCCATTATAGGCGGCACTGCTGGCGCGATCATTGGTGGTGCGTCCACAGGAGAGGTCGGCGGCGCTGCCGTTGGCGGGATTCTGGGTGCTGCAGGCGGTGCCATGGTTGGCTCGGCTCTGACGCCGCACCGTCGCTGTGTACGATATGGTTACGATTATGATGGTAATAGGGTTTGTCTCCGCGTGGCGCGCTACTAGGCGCGCAACTGGGACCTGATCGGATAGATGTCCATGACCGGACAAATTGGATCAACCCCGATGCCTCACGGCATCGGGGCTTTTTTTTGAGGCGACACATGCTCGTGGTTGATAGCGAATGCGTGGATGACATCGCTCCTTCGCCCAATTTTGGCGTGCGGCGAGAGCGGCTTGACAGTATCATTCTGCATTATACCGGCATGGAAGATGCGGCGGGAGCGCTGGCTTGGTTGCGCAATCCCGTTTCAGAAGTGTCGTGTCATTATTTTGTGGATGAGCTGGGGGTCATCACGCAATTGGTGTCAGAACGCCATCGCGCCTGGCATGCCGGGCAATCGGCGTGGCGCGGCCAGGATGACATGAATTCGCGCTCGATCGGCATCGAGATCGCCAATCAAGGCCATGGCGCTGGATGCCCGCCTTTCCCCGCCGTGCAGATTGAGGCCGTCATCAGGCTTTGCCAGGATATAGTCCGGCGACATCGGATAGAGCCGGAACGCATTCTCGCCCATTCCGACATCGCGCCGGGGCGCAAGCAGGATCCCGGCGAAGCTTTCCCGTGGGACCAGCTTCACGCCCACGGCGTCGGTTATTGGCTGGCTGCTCGAACCATTGTCGAAGGGCCAGTTCTTGCAAAGGGCGACCAGGGTGAGCCGGTGATGGCTTTGCAGCAAGCCTTGCGGCGTTATGGCTACAGCCTGGAGGCCAACGGCAATTTTGACCAGGCAACGCACGCGGTCGTCACAGCTTTTCAGCAGCATTTTCGTCAGATACTGGTCGATGGACGTGCTGATAGTTCGACGATCCTGACATTGCAAGCCCTGTTGGAGGGGCTTGAGACGGCCTGAGCGCATGTGGCGCGCCGACGCCAAGGCCGCGCAGGTCGGTTGCTGCCCGTTTTCTGAACAAGACATTGCCCTGTCGCTGCGCCGTGTCGCGGGCGTGCAGAAAATGCGCTTTGACAACCTCAAGCGCCGCACCGCGCCGCAGCGCCAGCAGGCCCTGCAAGCGGTAATATTCAGCCTCGATGTGGCATTCGCCAGCGTCGAGATAAGGTTTGATTTGGCGCAGGATGACGTCAGCCCTATCAAGTGCATCATGGCGGATCAATAATGCCGCCGCGATAATCAGCGGGCCATTGTCATGAAACTTGCCCTGTAGTTCAGCTATCGCCGCGCCCGCCAATTCTATTCCGGCAGCCGTCTGGTTGCTTCGCATTTTGACAATGGCCACAAAAAGGCTGGCGTAAGCCTTCCAGAAGGTAATATTTTCGCTGCGTGCCAGGCTATCGAACCGCTGGGTCAGTTCGGCCAGCCCGGCCTCGTCGTCGAGGAGTTCCAGCATGACACAGCCGTGCATATAGGCCATGCAGCGCCAGTGAGGCTGGGCGCTGTCGTCGCAAGACGCCATGCAGCTTTGCCAGAGCGAGCGCGCTGGAGCGGGCTGTCCCAACATCACCGAAATCACCGCGCGCAGACCCATCAGATGGAGTCTGTTCAACGTTCTCAAGCTCGCTGCGGTCTGGCAATACGCCTGCTCAACCGTACTCCTTGCGAAAAACGCGTCGATCATCGCCGCGCTCTCGCGGATCCGGCCAATATAAAACAGCGACGCACCGAGGACACGCAGCACCGTGAGCTGCTGGCCGACATCATGGGGATCAGCGACTTCGGCAATTTGCCTGGCGAGGGCGTAAAGTTCGCGGCCCCGAGCCGTCCGGCTGCTACAGCGGGTCAAAATCAACGAAAAAAGCTCGCGTTGGCTTCCAAGGCTTTTCCCCAGTTGCGCGAGGATGGTGATCTCCTGCGCCACAGCGCTGGCACCATAGCCGTGAAGCGCAATGAGAGGGCGGGTGCGCCCGACCCTGAAACGAAATTCCTGACGCAACGTGGTGGCATCGCGCGGCAGATGGGCATTGTGTTCCAGCGCCAGATCATAATATGCCAGCGCCTCACGATAGGCGGCTCGGTTAAAGGCAACCCGCGCCGCTTTGTCGTAATGTAGCATCGCGGCGGCAATTTGGCCGGATTCCAGCAGATGCTCCGCGAGAAACTGTGGTTCCTTCTCGGCTAATTCCGGAAAACTGTCAGCGATGAGTTGTGCGGCTTGGGCATGCACCGCAATCCGTTCCTGGCGCAGCAGCATTTGCACCACCGCATCGCGCAGCAGTGCGTGACGAAATTCGAGCGCCTCGCCAAAACGCTCGCGGCTTCGGATCAGAAGGCCGGCCTCCTCAAGTTCGGCAATGCCATCGCGAGAGGCTGCTTGTGTTCCCGGCACCAGCATCTGCAAGAGTTTCAGCGGGAATTGCCGCCCGAGCACACCAGCATAGGACACAATCCGGCGACCGGCGCCCAAATGGTTCAAGCGCGCCAGCAACGATTCTTGCAGGGAATCCGGGATCTGCATGTCCTTCAGCCCGCCGACCTCACTGCGCGCCATCTGCCCGATCAAGCCGCGCGTCAGTTCCTCTGCGTAAAGCGGCATGCCGGAAGCCCGAGCAACCAAACTGTCAATCTGCTCGGCCGACAGGACATGTGGTGCCGCCACAGCCTGCACAAGCTGGCTGATCTCATCTGGATAAAGCGGAGCCAGCCGCAGGACGCGCGTTTCCAGCGCCGGGAGCCAGGACGGAATCTCGGCGTCTTGGCTCGTGATCGCCATCACGACTGGTAGCGTTGCCGCCGCCCTGGTCACGGCCGACGCAACCGGCCCGGTGATTTCCAGCAATTGGTTGATTGCACCCGGCAGATCAATGCCGGGCACCTCGACGCGGCGCATGAAGGACACCAGGCGGCGCTGAACCAGATCATCCGGCTGGTCGCTTTCAATCTGCAGCAACCGTTCAAGGCACGTACGCAGCGGATAAAACGCCACCGACGCAGCATGAGGGGCGCATTGCAGCACCAGGGCGAATTCGTCACCCTGGGTCCGGCTCAAGAGGGCCTGCGCCACCAGACTGGATTTGCCGGTTCCCGGCTCGCCGGTGATCAGCACGGTCTGTCCGACCCCGGCGCGCGCCTTGGCCAACAGCGACGAAAGAATGCTCGCCTCCGGTTTGCGACCCACCAGCGGCATCGGCTTTTGGTGGCGCAACATCGCCTCAAAACGGCTGATACCGCGTGTTTCCCCGAGGATGCGCCAGGCCGGCTGCGCTGCGGCGAAGCCTTTCAATATGAGCGGCCCGACAGCGACGCTTTCAAACATATCGCCGATTCGTTCATGTGTCGCCGCGCTTATCAGAAAGCTGCCTGTCTGAGCCTGATCAAGCAAGCGCGCCGCCAGATTGGGGATTCGGCCTGTGGCACCCTCGTGCAGCAACGAACTGGCATCAACGGCGTCGGAAATAATGGTGAGGCCAGTCGCCGCCGCAAGGCGCAGATCGCCGCCACCCTGGCCGCGCTGCAGGTGGGACATGCCACCCATCAGCGCCAGACCGGCCCGCACAGCGCGTTCCGCATCCTGCCCCTGCGCCTGCGGATAGCCGAAACACGCCACAATCCTCTCACCGGCCACCAGCGCCAGACTGCCGCCATGCGCCTGTATTGCTTTGGCCGCAAGTTCATGGAACCGCTGAAGATTTTCACCCCGGCGCTCGGCATCGCCGCCGGGATGGACCTCGATCAGTTCCACGAAGAGAAAACTCAATGGACGCCATTGCGCGGTGGGCCCTGCGGGCTGGGTCGCTGCTTGACTGCTCGCAGCGCGCAGCGCTCTCGACGCCAATTGCAAACGGTTGCGATGATCAAAGGAATTGACGCCTAGCTCACGCAATTCGTCGCCGCTGAGATCGGCTATCATCGATGGCAGAATATCATGTTCGCGGAAAGCCGCGCCGTAGATTTCAAGGCCACGCTCAGCAAGCCAGACATCAATGTCAGATCTTGCTTCTGCCCTCATGACCTTCACCCAGAAAACGTCTTGGGAGTTCGCGAATGCGAAATGCCACATCCATTCAGGGATGACGCATCCAGGGATCAAAAACTGGTAAAGTCAATAAACATAAAGTCGCATACCGCGCGCTTCCACGCATTGACCTTGCCAGACCTCATCTGGCTGCATCCATGCCCTTCGGGAAGGCAAGCCATCATGGCTTCAGCAATATCAGCGCTTCGCGGGTCAAGGCATGCAGGGCCGTCGGGTGGGCCTCGCCGAATTTGATCAGTTCGGCACGCATCTTCGGGGTCCAGAACTTGCGGATGTGGTCGGCCACGCCCGGCGCGGCCTCCGTAGCCGGAAACGATTGAAAATAATCAGAAATTTGATTGGCCATGTGTACGAGGCGGGCGTCGGGTGCCGGGTCTTCGCTCATGAACTTTCAGCCCTTCTCTTCTCAGGAAAACATCGTCGGTGCGGCAAATACCAAAGCACCATCATGGCGCGCCACCGCCATCAGCCCTATGCCATAATGCGCGGCACGGGCAATGGCGAGTGAGGTTGGTGCCGAAATCGCCACCAGCGCCCGCGCGCCAAACTTGGCAGTTTTCTCAACCATTTCATAGGATGCGCGGCTGGAAATCAACACAAAGCCATCGCCTGGCTCCAAACCTGCCCGTAATGCCGCGCCGATCAGCTTGTCCAGCGCATTGTGACGCCCGACATCCTCGCGCACCAGCAGCAATTCGCCATCAGCATCGGCCAACGCCGCAGCATGCACGGCATGGGTGACAGCGTTCAGCGGCTGGCGGGATTCCAGCTGCACCAAGGCGCGCTTGATGGCAGCGCGGGCCAAAGGCTCGCCACAAGATGTGTTGACGTTTGCTGCTTGCGGCAACTGCGACAGATCCTCGATCCCGCAAAGCCCGCAGCCGGTGCGCCCGGCCATCGCCCGCCGCCGACCGAGATGCCGGGCGAGCTTGTCGGAAGCCAGCGTCACCTCAAGGCGCATGCCCTCCGCCAACGTCTCGATCGTCACCTTGTGAATGTCGCTGCCGACGCCAATCACGCCCTCGGTAAAGCTGAATCCGTAGGCAAAATCTTCCAGATCACGCGGCGTCAGCATCATCACCGCAAAGGGCACCGGCGGGAACACCATTTCCACCGGCACTTCTTCGGGCACGTCACGGCGCCCGTCCCCTGCGGGCCGTCCGTCAAACCAGACCTGCCGGACGGGGTGGCCTTGGGCACCTGATGGGGGCGCGCTGGCCGCGCTTGCCCTATTCAGCTGCATCCATCACCGGTGTCATGATGCGGCGCAGGCTGACCGCATCGGCGGCATCCTGCTCCTGCCATTCAGAACGGTGGTTAGAGCGGCGCACTTCCACTGCTGTCACCTTGTATTCCGGGCAATTGGTGGCCCAGTCGGAATAGTCGGTCGTCACCACATTCGCCCCCGAATTGGGGTGGTGGAAAGTGGTATAAACCACGCCAGGCTGCATCCGCTCGGAAACCTTGGCCCGCAGCGCCACATCACCCGAACGGCTCGAAAGCGCCACCAGATCACCATCGACAATGCCACGGCTTTCGGCATCAAACGGATGGATTTCCAGCATGTCTTCGGGGTGCCACTGGTTGTTGTCGGTGCGCCGGGTCTGCGCGCCGACGTTATACTGGCTGAGAATGCGGCCCGTGGTCAGGATCAGCGGGAAGCGCGGCCCGGTGCGCTCGTCTGTGGCGACAAATTCAGTGATCATGAACTTGCCAAGCCCGCGCACGAAATGATCGACGTGCATGATCGGCGTGCCCTTGGGATGTTCCTCGTCGCAAGGCCACTGTATACCGCCCAGACGGTCGAGCGTCTCGAAGCTGATGCCCTTGAACGTGGGCGTCAGAC
>DAICZI010000117.1 GCA_027311205.1 Beijerinckiaceae bacterium
CGGTGGCTGTATAATTATACACCGCCTGGCTGCCAGCTATATTATGCTCGGTCAGCAACGCCTTGCGGATGCCATCACGAAACGCCGGTGTGCCGGGCTTGCCAGCCTTCAGCGCATCCGGCACCACCTTTTTCAAAATCAGATAGGTATCCCAAATCTGCGCTCCAAACTGAGTGCGGGTGTTGGGCCCATATTTGCCCTCATAGGCTTTCAGATAGGCAAGGCCCGGTGCTTTGGTGGGCGATTTATCGTCTTCCAGTTCGGCGACCATGACCGGGCCCGAGGGGAGGATCGCGCCTTCGGCGTCTTTGCCCGCGACCCGGATAAAATCGTTCGAGACCGCGCCATGGGTTTGGTAGATCAGGCCCTTGTAGCCGTGATCGCGCAGCGCCGTTTGCGGCAGCGCCGCCGCGGTGCCAGAGGCTGCCACCAGCACAGCATCCGGCTTGGCACCAATCACCCGCAAGGCCTGGCCCGTGACTGACGTGTCGGCGCGCGCGAAGCGCTCGTTGGCGACCAGCTTCATGCCCATGGGCACGCCATTATGGTTGAAATCATTGAGCCAAAGATCGCCCCAAACATCATTATAGCCAATCATGCCGACCGTTTTGACATGATGCAGCTTCATATTTTCCAAAATGCCCTTGTCCATCAGCGACACCGGCTGCGGCAGGACAACGGTCCATTTCGCCTGGGCGGGCGATACCGGCATGGGGGCCTGCGAGAAATCCGGCACGCCGGCTTCTGTTGCGACATTGGACAGCGAGATAGCGCAAGGCGTGATCGACGACCCCACCAGCACGTCAACCTTGTCTTCGGTCACGAGTTTGCGGGCGTTGGCGGTGGCCTTGGCGGGGTCGCCGCCATCGTCAAGCACGATGTAGTCGACCTTCTGCCCGGCGATGGTCCTGGGCAGGATGGCGATGGATTTCAACTCGGGCAGGCCAAGCGCGGCGGCCGGCCCGGTGGTCGAAAGGCTGAAGCCGATCTTGATATCGCGCGCCGCAGCGCTCGCCGACATGGCGGCCACCGCGGCGGTGCCCAGCATGAGAAGTCTGATATGTTTCATGGTGTTGTCTCCCTGGTTTGGTCTGTTATGGTTGCTTGAACCGGGCGATGATTTCGGCGGGCACGGGCCGCGATTTCAATCGTCCGGGATGGTCGGGGTGCGGCCCCGTCCAGACCCTGGTCTCGAACCCCTCGATCGCCAGGCTTTCGCCCTTGAAAACACGGTGTTCGAGATCAAAGCTTGATGTTTTCCATGTCGTGACGCGGCTTTCGATGGTGATCACATCGCCAAAGCTCGATGGTATCAGAAAGCGCGCGCGGGTGTCGACCATCGGCCAGCCGATAAACTCATAGCGTCGCCGCAACTCGTGCTTGGGAAAGCCCGCTGCCGCAAACAGGAACGCTGTCGAGGCGTCGAAAATGGCGAAATAGCGCGGATAGAACACGATCCCTGCCGGATCGCAGTCGCCCCATTCAATTGTCACATCGCGGCGGTGGGTGAACATGAAGGCTCCTCAGTTGACTTGCGGCGTGCCGTGGCCAGGGTTTTCGATCAGCATGGCAATGCCCTGGCCGCCGCCGATACAGGCTGAGGCAATGCCATAGCGCAGGCCGCGACGGCGCAATTCGCGCGCGCAGGTGAGGGCCAGCCTGATTCCTGTTGCGCCCAAAGGGTGGCCAATGGCAATCGCCCCGCCATTGACGTTGAGTCTTGTTTCATCGAGCCCCAGTTCGCGGGCACAGGCCATGACCTGCGCGCCAAAAGCCTCGTTGATTTCAATGCGGTCGATGGCGTCGAGCTTCAATCCGGCCCGCTCCAGCAGCGCGCGGATGGCCGGCACCGGGCCGATGCCCATGAAAGCGGGCTCAACGCCCACCGCCGCGCAGGCGCGGATCATGGCGAGCGGCGTCTTGCCCTCGGCGCGGGCATGGCTGCCGGAGGTGACAACAATGGCCGCCGCGCCATCGACCACGGCGGAGGAATTGCCGCCGGTCTGCACCCCGCCGAAAGCCGGGCGGATTTTCGCCAAAACCTCCAGGGGCGAGGGCCGCACGTGGCTGTCGCGGCTGACGCGCTCGCCTTTGCGCAACTTGATGCCGCGATCTGCCAGCCCCTCCCGCGTGAAGATTTCGTCAGCGACATCAACCAGTTCGCCTTCGAAAAACCCGTCGGCCTCGGCTTGCAGCGCCCGTGCAAAAGAGCGGGCGGCGAAGGCGTCGACCTCCCCGCGGGTGATCTGGTGGCTTTTGGCGAGGTTTTCCGCCGTGCCGCCCATGGCAATGCCGCAGGCAGGATCAAGCAGCGCTTCCCAGAGGAAATCCTTGAACTCGACCTGGCCCATGCGGAAACCCGAGCGTGACGTATAGGACGCGACCGGATTGCGGCTCATGGATTCGGTACCAACGCACAGCGCGGCATCGGCCCGCTTCAGCATCATCGCGTCAGCGGCTTGTGAGAGCACCTCAATGCCAGTGCCACAAACTCGCTGCACAAGATGAGCCGGCACGGGCAGCGGCACACCGCAATAAAGTCCGATGTGGCGCGGCAGCATATAGGCATCAAAACTCGCCTGTGCCATCGAGCCACAAATCACCGTGCCGATAGACTCTGGCGCGATGCCAGCTTTGGCCAAAGCGGCGCGCCCAGCCTTGATGCCAAGATCAATCGGCGAGACTGCAGACAGTGCGCCGGTGAAATCCGTGAAAGGCGTGCGCTGACCATCGAGCAGCGCTACATCATCCCATTGCGTCGTCAAAGCCTGCAAAGTCGTCATCCCCGTCAATCAATATCATGAATTGAAATCACCGCCTGCGGGCGGTTCGTGGCGTAGAGCGCCTCGACCAGCCGTTCGCGATGCTGCAGCACGGCGCGTTGATTGACCGAACCCTTGTCGGTGATTTCGCCAAGATCGATTTGCAACGGCGAATCGATGATGATCGCCAGCGGCACGCGCATTGAAGAGCTCGGCCATTCCTGCGCATGACGCCGCAGACCCTCGCGCAAATGGCGGCGCAATGTCTCGCTCCGGCAGAGTTCGGCAAGGTCATGGCCACTGACAAGATCCGGGAATGCGGCGCGGCAGGCGTCCTCATCCAGCAGCAGCAAAGCGGCTATATGATCACGGTCAATCCCGGCGAGCACGACATCGCGCAGCAGCGGCGCGCAGGCGGCGATGAGCTGGGTGCGCAATGGCCCAGTGCTCACCCATGTTCCCGAGGCGAGCTTGAAATCTTCGGCAATACGGCCATCAAAATCAAAGCCTTTTGACCAATCGTCATTGTCCACTGGCTTCAGCGCATCGCCGAATTTGTAATAGCCTTCCTGATCGAAGGCAGTTGCCGTGGCTTCGGGCTGGCGCCAGTAGCCGGGGGTGACATTGTCACCCTTGACCCGCACTTCCCACTTGCCGCCATTGGGCACCAGCTTGATTTCATTGCCCGGCACCGGCTGGCCGACATGGCCCGAGCGGCTGGTTTGAGGCGTCACCGACATCGAATATGGCGCGGTCTCGGTTGCACCCAACCCGGTGAGGATGGGCACGCGGCGCCCGGTCTCGGCCTCCGATATGTCCTGCAAGGCTTGCCATATGTGGGCTGGCAGCGATGCTCCCGCAAAGAAAATCGCGCTGAGCCGCTTGAAGAAATTCTTGCGCAGGGCCGGGTCCTCGCGCAGAGCGGGTACCAGCATTTCAAACCCCTTGGGCACACTGAAATAAACCGTTGGCGCGATTTCTTTGAGGTTGCGCAAAGTTGCAGCAATCCCGGCTGGAGTCGGGCGGCCATCATCAATGTAAAGTGCGCCGCCGTTGAACAGGGTCAGCCCGACGTTGTGATTGCCGCCAAAAGTGTGGCTCCATGGCAGCCAGTCGATCAAGACAGGCGGCTGGTCCTGCAAAAAGCGCATGGTCTCGCGGATCATCACTTGATTGGCGCAGAGCATTTTCTGGGTATTGATCACCACTTTCGGCAGGCCGGTCGAGCCGGAAGTCAGCAGAAATTTGGCGACAGTGTCAGGGCCGACCTGGCTGCAGGCGGCATCAATCTCGGGCGAGATCGGGGTTGCCAGCAGTTGTGCGAAGCTTATCGCCTCGCGTAGGCGCACCGTGCCGCTTCCCAGCGCCAAAGGTGTGGTTACGGGCACGGTTGCCGTGATGGGGAGCTGGAAGGTGGCGCCGTCTTCCGCATAGACCAAGCCGGGTGTCAGCAGATTGATCGCATACTTCAGTTTGGCATGATCGCGCGAGGCCAGCGAATAGGGCGGCGATACCGGACAAAAGGGCACGCCGACATATTGGGCCGCCAGTCCCATCAAGGCGTGATTGACGCTGTTGCCGGACAGGATCAGAAGCGGGCGCTCACGCGTCAGCTTGAGACGCAGAAAGGCCGAGGCGATGTGGCGCACGCAGGCAAGCGCCTGTACATACGTGACCTTGCGCCAGCCGCCTTCAGCATCGCGTTCGGCGAGAAACACGGCGTCGGGCGTGGCCTCTGCCCAATGATGCAGCCGGTCGCCAAGGCGCGGGGGAAAGCCTGGCAAATGTCCGCGCGGGCGCACCAGCACGGTGCCATCATCGCGCCGGATGACATCAACGGAAAGATCGCCGAAGCGAACCGTGCTTGCCGCCACTTGCTGTTTTCCCACCTGACCCTCCCCAGGGCACACCTTCTTTGATTATTGCTTCATGATTTAAGTGCCACCTTGGTCGCACGCTTGGCAAGGAAATCGCTGATCCGGCCTTTGGCCTCATCGCTGTCCTGCGCAATGGCCGCCATCAGCGCTTCCATCATCAGGCCGGCGGCTGGATCGCTCTCGGCGATGCGCGGCAGGGCCTGAATCACGGCAAATGTCGTGAGCGGCGCGTTGGTGGCCATGCGCGTTGCAAGTTCCTGCGCTTTGGCCAAGGCCCCGCCCTCGGGCACCAGATATTGCGAAAAGCCCAACGCAACGCCTTCCGCAGCACCATAGGTGCGCCCGGTCAGCATCATGTCGGTCATGCGCGCCACGCCAATGAGGCGCGGCAGCCGCACTGATCCGCCGCCGCCGACAAATATGCCGCGCTGGCCCTCCGGAAGCGCGTAAAACGCCCCCTCCTCGGCGACCCGAATATGCGCTGCTGCGGCCAGTTCCAGCCCGCCGCCGATCACCGCGCCCTTCAGCGCTGCCACCACCGGCACGGCACCAAACTGGATTTTCTCAAAGCAACGGTGCCAGGAGCGTGAGTGCGTCACCCCCTCGACGGCGTTGCGCTCGGAGAGGTCAGAGAGGTCGAGTCCGGCCGAAAAATGTTCGCCACGCCCGTTGAGGATGACCACCCGGATGCCGGGATCAAGCGTTGAAAAGGCTTCGTCGAGCGCCGCAATGGTCGCATCGTTCAGCGCGTTGCGCTTGGCGGTGCGGTTGAGATGCAGGGTCAGGACCGCGCCGCTGCGCTCAAATTCCAGAGGTGAAGACGTTGCCGTCATCGGGGGGGTCACTCATGTTCCGGCCACTATAAAAATAGATATTATACATAACTAAAGTCCCGTCAAGAGACGGAGATCGGGCAAGCGCTGCCTGGCAAAAATCAGATCGCCCTTGTGCGGCGAAGGGGGCACTAAAATGCTTGACGGCCAAGCCAATTGCGTAACGTCGGATAATTTCCCATAGTGGGTCATGTCTCGCTCAAGGAACCCCCATGGCCCTGCCGCCGCACCTTCAAGCCAAATTGTGCATTCCCGTGATTGCCGCGCCGTTGTTCATCATTTCCAATCCCGATCTGGTGATCGCCCAGTGCAAGGCGGGCGTTGTCGGCTCGTTTCCCTCGCTCAACGCCCGGCCGATTTCGCAACTTGATGAATGGTTGCACCAGATTACCGAGGCCCTGGCTGCGCATGACAAGGCCCATCCTGAACGGCCTTCCGCGCCTTTCGCCGTCAACCAGATCGTTCACAAGACCAACAACCGCCTCGATCAGGACATGGCGCTTTGCGAAAAATGGAAACCGCAGATCGTCATAACCTCGCTCGGCGCGCGCGAGGATGTGAACCATGCCGTGCATGGCTGGGGCGGGATGACGATGCATGACATCATCACCGAGCGCTTTGCCCGCAAAGCCATCGAGAAGGG
>DAICZI010000118.1 GCA_027311205.1 Beijerinckiaceae bacterium
GGTTGAAATCGGCCCGCAAAAAGTGGGCTCGGCGTTGATTGCGGCCGCTAACGCCAGACTGGCACAGAAGCGTCTGCCATCAAAGCCTTGAAAGATGTGGCAACGCCCCCTGCGAGGCTGAGGTCTAGCGGGCCCCGCGCGCACAAAACCAGGCATTTTTACCCTGTCGGCGGGATGTTCGGATGGCGGATGATTTTGAGTTGACACGCTATGGGGTGTTTCATACCCTTCAACTAAGCGCTTCCAACCAACGAGTTGCGCCTTGCGGGAACGGAGACGGTAGCTAGTTTTCATCGATTTTATCGATATCCGCGCTCAATGCGTTCGCTATGGCCTGGCAAATAGTTTGCTCAGCGGCGACCGGAACTGAGCGTCGTGCATGCTTGCACGCCAAGGCACGCCCTGCGCGCTCCACCAAACCAAAACCAGTAACTCGAAAACAAGGAAACACCATATGCGAATTTCAACCTCTAAACTTGCCATTGGTTGCAGCCTTTTGGCAATGCTGACGGCAATGCCCGCCGCTCATGCTGGCAAATCAGTGCTGGAAATTGCCATTCCGGCCGAGCTTTCCGGCAGCGGCGCGACCGTTGGCGTACTCTGGCGCGACGGTATCATGATGGGCATTGAAGATGTCAATGCCAAGGGCGGCATTCGCGGCCACATGCTGCATGGCACCCCCTATGACACGCAGACCAACCCGGCCGTGTCCCGCGCCGTGATCCAGAAGGCGCTTGACGGCAAGCCCTACGCGGTGCTCGGCCCGGTCTATTCCGGCTCGGTCATTGTCGACGAAGCCCTGACGCAGAAGGCTGGTGTCACCGAGATCATGGGTGGCGAAGCTGGCAACCTCACCACGCAGGGCGATCCGACACTGTTCCGCACCTCGCTCGGCCAGGCCCAGACCATTCCGCCGATCATCAGCTATCTGAAGGACAAGGTTCACGCCAAGTCGGTCGGCGTTTCCTATGTGAATGACGATTTCGGCAAGGGTGGCAACACTTTGTTTCTGGCGGATGCCAAGAAGGCCGGACTCAATGTGACTTCGGATATTTCGAGCGAAGCTGGCCAAGTCACTTTCCAGCCCGATCTCCTGAAAATGCAGGCAGCCAAGACTGATGCCGTGTTCCTTTATGACCACGAAGAAGAAGTCGCCCGCTTCCTCAAGGGCTTCCGCCAGATGGGCATGAAAGCTGCCGTTGTCGGTGGCAGCACGGTGGCTGATGCGCAGGCGATCAAGCTGTCGCAGGGTGCAACTGACGGGGCGGTTTCCTTCGCCGGCATTGGCTCCAGCTCGCCGATCCAGGCGATCCAGAGCTTCGTCAAGCGCTTTGAGGCGAAGTACAAGACCCATCCCGATCACAATGCGATCAAGGGTTATATAGCCGTGGCGATGCTGCAGGCCGCTACCGACAAGGAAGGCAAGGCTGATCCCAGGGGTCTGGCCAAGGCCTTGCACGGCCTGACGATCACCCCGGACAAATACCCGCTGATCATGACGCCGATGAAAGTGCTTGCCAATGGCGACATCGACAATGGCGGCTACCTCATCCAGGTCAAGGCCGGCAAGGCCGGTGTGCTGAGCTACGTCGCACCGCAATAAGTGGATCAAAAATCGTCATGATGAGTCTGCTCGTTCAGGTTCTGATTTCCGGTCTCGCGATTGGCGCTATTTATGCGCTGATCGCGGCGGGATTCTCGCTGCTGTCGCAGGGTTCGCAGACCGTCAATTTCGCCCAGGGCGATTTTGTCGTGCTGCCTGCTTTTGTGATTCTGGCAGCAAATTCGTACGGACTGCCGATCTGGGCGGGCTTTGTCATTGCTTTGGTGGTGGCGGCTCTGGTGCTTGGCGTGTTGTTCAAGCGGTTGATGGTGGATCCCATCCTGCCGCATGGCGCGATGCAGCTTTCCATCGCCACCATGGCGCTTTCCATCGTGCTGCAAAACAGCATGCTGAATGTCGGGGGGGCGCAGGCCTTCCCGTTTCCCGGGATCAATGGCGGCATCCACTGGGGCAATGTTTTCATTGACTGGCAGAGTGTCACCATTCTCCTGACCGCGGTTGCTGCCGTGACCGCGCTCAATCTGTTCATGGGCCGCACCAGACTCGGCCGCGCCATTCAGGCGAGCGCCCAGGGCCCGCAGGTGGCCCGCCTGCTGGGAATCAATGTGACGCGCATGGTGCTGATCACCTTCGTGCTCAATGCCGCGCTGGTGACACTGGCCGCCTTGCTCATCAGCCCGATTTATCTGGTGAAATTCGACAATGGCATCGGCATCGGGCTTGCGGCGTTTTCGGCGGCAATCATCGGCGGGTTCAATCAGGTGCGCGGCGCGGTGGTCGGTGGGCTGCTACTGGGCGTCGTGCAGAATTTCGCCGCAACCTTTGGCCCGACGCAATATCGCGACGCCGTGCCGATGCTGCTCTTGATCATTTTCATTCTATTCCGCCCGCAGGGCTTGCTTGGCCGGGCAGAGGAGCGGCGGGTATGAACCATCCTTATCGTGTTCTGGCCATCGCGCTGCTGCTTGTGCTGGTGGGCGGGGTCGCGGGCTTTGGCCTGAAACCCTATCCGATCTATCTGATTTCCCAATGGGCGGTCTATACGATCAGCGCCATTGGCCTCAATCTCACGCTGGGCTATGCCGGTCAGATTTCGCTGGCGCAAGCCAGTTTTGTCGGCATTGGCGCATACGCGACGGCGCTGCTGATGCCGCATGGCGTGCCTTTCGGGGTGACGCTGGTGATTGGCGCGGCGATCAGTTTCATTCTGGGCGTGCTGCTCGGCTTTCCAGCCTTGCGGGTGCAGGGGCATTATCTCGCCTTTGTCACGCTGGCGCTGGCGACCATCGCTTTTCTGGTGTTCCGCAACGAATCCTGGCTGACCAACGGCACCTCCGGCATTGACAAGATCGTGCGACCTTTCCCGTTTACCAGCGACCTCGCCTATCTCTGGCTTTGCCTCGGATCACTAGCAATTGTGACCCTTGGAACATGGTGGCTGCTACGCTCACCCTGGGGCCGGGCGTTTCTGGCCTTGCGGGAAAATCCGGTGCGCGCCTCCAGCCTCGGCGTTGATGTCAGGATGTACACGCTGCTGGCGTTTGCGATTGGCGCGGCGCTGGGCGGCGTATCAGGGGCGCTGTTTGCGCCGCTCGGGCAATATATCGAGCCTGCGGAATTTGCCTTGCCGCTGTCGTTCAGCCTGCTGCTGATGGTGGTTGTCGGCGGCTCAGGATCATTCCTCGGGCCGTTTCTGGGAGCCATGGTCGCCGTGGCGCTGCCTGAAGTGCTGCGCTCGTTTCAGGATTATTACCTCGTCATCTACGGCGTCATGGTCATCCTGCTCCTTGTGTTCAGCCCCGATGGCCTGGTTGGCCTTATAGAACGCGCCGTGCGCCGGCGCCCAGTTGCGGCACCAGCGGAGCCAGCAAAATGAGCGTCGTTCTCGAAGCACGCGACCTCCACCGCCATTTTGGCGGCGTCAAAGCGGTCAATGGGGTTTCCTTCCAGGTTGAGGAAGGCGAGATTTTGGGCGTCATCGGCCCCAATGGCTCGGGCAAATCAACGCTGTTCAACTGCCTGCTCGGGCAAATTCCACCCAGCATGGGCCAGGTGTTTCTTGACGGCAAGGACGTGACCGGCATGAAGCCGATTGCGCTCAGCCGTCGCGGCGTCTCCCGCACCTTTCAGCTTTTGCAGGTGTTCCCGCAATTGTCCGCGCGCGAAAACCTGATTCTGGCCGGGCAGGAGCATATTGGCAGCCGCATGAAGCGGCTGTTTGGCAAGCCCGATGCCGGCCTTACGGGTGCCGCTGACCGGATGCTCGAGCAATTCAAACTCAGCCATGTGGCCGCGCTTCCTGCTGGCGGGCTCAGCTATGGCCAGCAAAAGCTGCTCGATGCCGCCATGGCCTTCATGGCCGGCCCGCGCCTCGTGCTGCTCGACGAGCCGGCCGGCGGCGTCAACCTTTCATTGCTCGGTTCGTTCCGCGAGCGGCTGCGCGCCATGAACGCCGAGGGCGGTTCAACCTTCGTGGTCATCGAGCACAATATGGATTTTGTCATGTCGCTCTGCACCAGGGTAATGTGCATTGCCGAGGGCAAGGTGATTGCCAATGGCAAACCCGAAGATGTCCGCAACGATCCAACCGTTATCGAGGCATATCTTGGCCACTGACCCCAACTCACCCGTGCTGGTAATGGATGGCGTCGTCGGCGGCTATGGCCGCATGACCATCCTCAACGGCCTGTCGTTCTCGGTCGCCCGTGCCACCATCACCACGATCATCGGCCCCAACGGTGCGGGCAAATCCACGGCCTTCAAGGCGATTTTCGGGCTTTTGAACCTGCGTGGCGGCCGCATCCTTCTCGAAGGCAAGGACGTGACCGGCCATAGCCCGGCGGCCCTGATCGGGCAGGGCGTATGCTATGTGCCGCAGGGCCGCAATATTTTCCCGGAACTCACGGTGCATGACAATCTGGAACTGGGCGGTGTCGCGCTGGGCACCACGGCAGCCATGCGCTCGCGTGTCGAGGAAGCGCTGGACCGCTTCCCGATTTTGCGCCAGAAGGCCCGCGCCCAGGCCTCGACCCTGTCGGGCGGCCAGCAAAAACTGCTCGAAATCGCCCGTGGCCTGATCGCCCGACCGAGCCTGATGCTCATCGACGAGCCGTCGATCGGCCTGTCGCCGCTGATGGTCAAGGATGTGTTCGCCACTTTGCAAAAACTGCGCGACCAGGGCGTATCGATCCTGATGGTCGAGCAAAACGCCCGCAGCGCGCTGGAAATCTCGGACAATGGCATCGTGCTTGAAACCGGCCGCACCAGGCTGGTTGGCACCGCCAAATCCATCCTCAACGACCCGCGCATCGCCAAGCTGTTTTTGGGTGCCGAGGTTGATCTGGATGAACCTGCGCCAGTGTGAGCGTGGCCCCTATGGGCCCCACGTTCATTAAGGGCGTTCCAGGCCCAATGCTGGGCCTGTGCGCCTTCAGCTTTTGTCCAGCCCATACAGCGTGTGCAACGTGCGCACGGCGAGTTCGGTATAGGCGGCGTCGATCAGCACCGAGAACTTGATCTCGGACGTGGTGATGGCGCGGATGTTGATGCCTTTTTCAGCCAGGGCCCTGAAGGCCCGCGCCGCAACGCCGGCGTGGCTGCGCATGCCAATGCCGATGGCGGAAACCTTGACCAGATCGGTGGCGCCCTGCAGGCTGGTGTAGCCGATCGCGGACTGGGCCTTGGCCAGCACGCTGCGCGCCTTCTCATAATCAGCGGCGGGCACGGTGAAGGTCAGATCGGTCGTGGTCGTGTCGTCCGACACCACCTGAATGATCATATCAACATTGATGTTGGCTTCGGCCAGCGGCACGAAAATCGCCGCCGCGACGCCGGGCTTGTCGGCGACGCGTCGCAACGTCACCTGCGCTTCGTCGCGCGTGAAGGCAATGCCGGTGACAACCTGCTCTTCCACAATATCCTCCTCATGACAGATCAATGTGCCGGGGCCGGGGTTTTCCGGCGAATCAAACGACGAGCGCACATAAGTTTTCACCCCATGCACCATGGCAACCTCGACCGAGCGCACCTGCAGCACCTTGGCTCCGAGCGAGGCCATTTCAAGCATTTCCTCGAAGGCGATCTTGTCCATGCGCCGGGCTTTGGGCACGACGCGCGGATCAGTCGTATAGACGCCATCGACGTCGGTATAGATGTCGCAGCGATCGGCCTTGATGGCGGCGGCAAGCGCCACCGCGCTGGTGTCCGAGCCGCCGCGCCCCAGCGTTGTCACCCGGCCACTCGCCCGATGCAGGCCCTGAAACCCGGCAACGACCGCCACTTCCTTGCGCTCCGAGAAGCGCCTGACGATCTCGTCGCCGTTGATGCTCTCGATGCGGGCCGAGCCGTGCGCATCGGAAGTGAGGATCGGGATTTGCCAGCCCTGCCACGAGCGTGCCTGAATGCCGATGTGCTGAAGCGCAATGGCGAGCAGGCCCGCGGTGACAATCTCGCCCGAAGCCACCACGGCATCATATTCGCGCGCGTCATGCAGGGGCGAGGCCTCGCGGCACCAGGCCACCAGTTCGTTGGT
>DAICZI010000119.1 GCA_027311205.1 Beijerinckiaceae bacterium
GGTGATGATCGCGATGGCGACGACGAGCGTGAACATTTCCGGACTGAAGGCCCCCAGCGAAAGGCCGAGTGTGGCGACGATCACTTCCGTGGAACCGCGCGCATTCATGCCCAGCCCCAAAGCCAGAGCTTCGCGCCCCGAGAGTCCACCAAAAAGCCCGCCAATCCCGGCGCCAGCGAACTTGCCAAAGCTCGCAATGACCACCAGCAGCGCCAGCAACGCCCATGAGTGTGGTGTCGATAACAAGGTGAGGTTGACGCCTAGTCCAGCAAGGCCAAAAAACACCGGCATGAACAAGGCGACGATCAGGCCGCGCAACTGCGCCTCGATGTGACCCGTGAGAATCGGTGATTGGCCAATGAGGATGCCAGCGACAAATGCCCCGAGCACGGCATGCGCACCCATCGCATCGGTGAGCAGGGCAAAGCCAAAGGTCACCAGCAGGATTGCGGTGATGACCGGCATGTCACTGACAAAATTGTCATTGACGATGCGGATGAATGCCGAGACAAGCCGACCGCCCCACCGCAGGCTGACAAACAGAAATGTCGCGACCTCGCCCACCTGCAAGACCATCGCGCCCTTGTGAGTTGCGCCATTTTCGGCAATTGCAAAGATGACAGCGACGATGATCCAGCCGATCGTATCATCCAGAATTGCAGCGGCAATCATCACCTGGCCAAGGTTGCGCCGGGTAAAGTCCAGCTCCTTCACCACCATCGCCACGACTTTCACCGACGAGATCGACAGCGCGGTGCCCAAAAACAATGAGGTGATCAACCGCATGCCGGCATGGGGCAGCAGGCTCGAAGGCAAGATCTGCCCCAGGCCAAAGCCAAGCGCGAAGGGCAGAATAATGCCGCCCAGCGAGGCGCTGGTCGCTGTGAAGCGCACCTTCTTGACGAGTTTAGGATCAACTTCCATGCCGGTGATCAGCAGCAGCAGCATAATGCCGAGCTGCGACACGGCTTCAACCATGCTTTTGAGGCTGGAGTCGTCGGAAAACAGCGCAGCATGGGCCGAAGGCCATACCAGGCCAAAAACCGAAGGCCCAAGCAGCACGCCAGCCAGCAATTGGCCGATCACGGCAGGTTGGCCGAGCCGTTGTGCCACTTCACCGAGCAGGCGCCCGAGCAGCATCAGCAGCGCCAGTTCGATCAAAAACAGCGCCGCCGTGGCTTCAGGTGTGGCGGCCGTGCTGGTCGTTCCCGCCCATGCCGGGGTCATCATCAGGAACCAGACTACCGGCACGAGGTGGCGGCAGCTCAAAGTCCCCATGACATACCGGGCCACGGCAATTCCGCCCCGTTGCAGCGCGCGCCCGTTTGCCCACCGCAACTTCCAAGTTTTGCAAGAGGTGCAGTCACCGTACGGCTCAACTATTGGGCAGCGCCGCCCAATCCATGGCTTTGACCGGCTCAAATGACAGCCGCAAGCTGTTTTACGAGCGCCTCGGCAGCACTTTGGGCGTCAAATACAGCAATGTTGGCGTCAGTTGATGGCATGGCTAACCCTTTTGGGTTGAATGGGGGGTCTTGTAATCGGGTGCCGCGGCGCGTTGACCGGAGCGCGTGATGAGGTGGTTCATGGGCGTGGCGGCGTGCAGTGCGAGCGGATGCGGGGTAAATCCTGGCCTCGGCATGATTGAGCCGGCAACTTCGCTGGCCAGTTCCACTTGCCGGGCTGAAGCACCCGCCAGCAACGCCAATACCAGATTTTCCAGGGCAATGATCCGCACGCGCATCAGCACCAATTCCGCGCTGGCACGATCGGGCGTGGTTCGTGCCACGTCCCCTGAAGCCATATCCTCCTCCGGCCCCAAGGGCCCGGCACCGCCCTCGGTGTCCCATTGCGACAGCGCGGTCAGGTGCTGATCGGCTCGGTGCGGCGCGTTCCGGTTGATGGTGTTCATGGTCGATGTCCATTGAAAATCCGGCCATATGGTCAGCCCGTCACATGATGGGACAGGTGCTCGTCAAGGCGCCCTGTGGCTGGATTCATAAAGGAACCAGGCGCGCCGTTCGGCTTCGTCGATGTAAACTTCCAGAATGCTGGAGGTAGCAACATCGCCGCCAGCCTCGATCATCGCGTGCGCCTCGCGCATGCGCCTGGCGAGTGTGCCATTGTCCTCGCGCAGTTCGGCCAGCATGTCCTGCGGCGTGACAAAGACCGCATCATTGTCCAGAACCCTTTGCAGGCGCGAGATTTCGCCCATGGAATGCAGGGTCACATGGCCGATTTTGCGGACCCGTTCGGCCACTACATCGGTCATGGCAAAAATCTGGTCGGCCTGCTCGTCCAGCAACAGGTGGTCATCACGAAAATGCGGACCGCTCATGTGCCAGTGAAAATTCTTGGTTTTGAGGTAAAGCGCGAAAATATCAGCCAGCAGCGCATTCAACGCGCCGGAAATGTCCCGGGTTGCGGTCGCGGCGAGGTCGCTCGGCACCGCAAGCTGGCTCGGGACGCTTTTGTGGGAAATGGGGTGTTTCATGACGGCCGCCTTTCGAGGTGATGGAACCATGAGGGCCGCTGCACCCGGAACCCGGATTCCAAAGGGGCGCAACGTTCAGCCACATCAAAAGTTCCAGGTGAACCCGATCGCCCTTGGTCTGTTCAAAGGGCGCTCTGGATCGCCTGCGCCAGGCCCCCGTGCGCAACCAGGATGATCCTGGCAAATTAGATTGTGCATCTAGCGCCGACAGCGGCGGAATTCTAAGACCGGCTGGGTGCGATGGTCACATGCGCGAATTCGGTCACCGCGCCGAGGACACATCAGAAAGTGGCCCTCTGAACAAGCCATGCCTGCGGGAGCCCCGCGCCATGGAACCAAAGGCCCCTGCGGCGTGTTTGTCGTTGCAACGCCGTCTGCGCAAGGATGCTTCATGTGGCCGTTCCTTTTTCATGCGATTTAAACGCACCTGCCACGGGGTTCCCACATTTTTGGGAGCACACCGTGGGCAGCGGCCATGCAACGCTGGCGCTGCGCGCCGATTGGCAAAGGCAGCTCAAGCGCGCCCATGATGAGTTGGGCATGAAGCACGTGCGGTTTCACGGGTTGCTGTGCGACGACATGGGGACGCTGATCGCTGAAGGCGATACTCTATTCTATTCGTTTTTCAATGCTGACACGGTTTTTGACTTTCTGCTGTCAATCGGCATGCGACCTTTCGTTGAATTAAGCTTCATGCCCTCGGCACTGGCGTCGGGGGGGCAGCTCGTGTTCCATTACGGGGCCAATGTTTCGCCGCCAAAGGATTATGCGGCCTGGGCGGTGCTGATCCGCAAGCTCGTGCAGCATTGGGTCGAGCGCTATGGCCTCGAAGAAGTGCGGCAGTGGTTTTTTGAAGTGTGGAACGAGCCCAACCTCACGGCCTTCGGGACTGGAAATCAGGCTGAATATTTCGAGCTCTATAAATACACTGTTTCGGCCATCAAGGGCGTCGATGCTCACCTGAGAGTCGGGGGCCCGGCGACTGCGGCCAATGCCTGGGTCGAGGACTTCCTCGCCTATTGTCGTGCCAACCAGCTTGTGGCAGATTTTGTCACCACCCACCACTACCCGACTGATGCTTTTGGCAAGCCGGGCGATGATACCGAGGCGCAACTGTCCGCGTCCTCGCGCAGCGTTCTGCGCGAGGAAACCCGCGCCGTGCGCAAGCAGGCAGGCACCCTGCCCGTGTATTATACCGAATGGTGCACCTCCTCCAACCCTCGTGATCCGATGCATGATGATCCGTATGCAGCGGCCTTCATTGTCAAGACAATCATGGAGGCTCAAGGTCTGGTGCAAGGCTACAGCTACTGGACTTTTTCGGATATATTTGAGGAGAATTACTTCCCCTCCGTACCTTTTCACGGAGGCTTTGGCCTTCTCAACATCCACGGAATCGCCAAGCCGTCCTACCGGGCCTTTGAAATGCTGCACAACCTGGGGGACCGGCTTGTGCCCGTGATGGGTGCACATGCGACGCTTGATGCCTGGATAGTCACCGGACCACAAAGTGCCACACTGGTTCTGACCAATTTTGCCCTGCCGCGTCATCCCATTGCGCTCGAAACAGTGTCATTTCGTCTGACGGGATTCGACACCTGTGCCAAAGCTGTCGTGCGGCGCATCGATCTTGATCATGCCAATGCCAAACGCCATTGGGAACAAATGGGCGAACCGGAATATCTAAATGCCCAGCAAATTGCTGTGCTGGATGAAGCATCAAAGCTGATCAGCGAGCCCCTGAATTTAACAAATGAAGCCGGAGTGATAACTATGCAGATTGACATGCCGCCACAAGCCGTTGCCACGATTGCCCTGCATAGATAAGCGCGCATGCGACCTCTTCTGGACTTGCCGGATGGTGAGATGGTGGCCCGCCTGCAACGCGGTGCCTTTGGTTACCTCGCGACCTTTCATAATCCGGATAATGGCCTCGTTGCCGATACCTCGCGTACCGGGTCGCCCTGCAGCATTGCGGTTGTCGGATTTGCACTGTCGAGCTATCCGGTTGCGGTAGAAAATGGCTGGATCACGCGCGCCGAGGCCGTCTCACGCAGCTTGGCCGCGCTCAGGTTTTTTTGGCAAAGCCCGCAAAATGATGGGGCGACTGCTACCGGCTACAAAGGGTTTTACTATCACTTTCTCGATATGCACACCGGCGCAAGAGTATGGCAATGCGAGTTGTCGATTATCGACACGGCCTTGCTCGTGGCCGGCATCCTGACGGCGGGTTGCTATTTTGATGGCGAAGGTGACGAAAGCGAAATCCGGTCGCTGGCGGACGCTTTGTATCGACGGGTTGATTGGCAATGGGCGCAGAATGATGGCGCAACCCTGGCGCAGGGCTGGAAGCCTGAATGTGGCTTTTTGCATTATGGCTGGGAAGGATATAACGAGGCCACGCTGCTTTACGTGCTTGGTTTCGGTTCGCCGACATTTCCTCTGAGCACGGCTGGCTATCTGGCCTGGACTTCGACGTTCCAGGCCGAGAATTTGCTGGGCATCGATGTGCTCTATTCAGGCCCGCTGTTTACGCATCTGTTTTCGCACGCATGGATCGATTTTCGGGGGATCCGGGATGAATTCATGACGGAAAAAGACAGTGATTATTTTGAAAATACTTGCCAGGCAATCAGGATTCACCACGAGTATGGCGCCCGCAACCCGCACGGGTTTACCGGCTATGATGCTGATATCTGGGGTGTGAGTGCCGGTGAAGGGCCCGGCGATTTCTACATGCGCGAAGGCGCTCGCGACCGGCGCTTTTTTGGTTATATGTCACGCGGCGTGCCCTATGGCCCCGATGATGGCACCCTGTCGCCCTGGGCCATGCTGGCAACGCTGCCCTTTGGTTCCCGCGAGGCGCTGCGTGGCACCCGCAAGCTGCTGGCAACCTATCCACAAGTGTGCACGCAGGATCGCTTTGCCAGCGGTTTGAACCCGACCATTTCAAAAGGCGGCGCGCCCTGGATCTCGGAGGGCTGGTTTGGCCTTGACCAGGGCTTGCTGGTGTTGATGATTGCGAATGCCAAATCCGAATTAGTCTGGGGTTTGACGCGCAAATGCTCTTATTTTCAGGCCGGATTGCGAAAAGCTGGCTTTAGCGGGGGGTGGCTCGGCCCATGCACTTGATAGCACCACTCCCTGCGCTGGATGGCAATGACGCCGCGCTGCTGGCACGGGTGAGGCCCCCCGACTGGATCAATCCCAGGCCCAAGGCCCTCTATGATCTCGCCATTCTGGGGGCTGGCCCAGCCGGGTTGGCGGCGGCGGAAATGGCAGTTTCAAAAGGGCTGAGCGTCGCGCTGTTTGAGCGCAATGCCCTTGGTGGGAACTCGCTGAATGTGGGGTCGATCCCCTCAAAGGCGATGATCGGCAGCGCTGGAGCAGCAGCGGGCATCCGCGACACCTACCGTTTTGGGGTCGGCCCGGATGCGCCGCCGCAGATCGATTTCGGCACAGTCATGGCCCGCATGAAGCGGCTTCGCGCGCGCATCGCAGGCTATCATGCCGCCGCGCGCTTGCGCGACCTCGGTGTCGATGTATTTTTCAGCAGCGCCCGGTTTGCAGGCCCCCATAGTCTTG
>DAICZI010000011.1 GCA_027311205.1 Beijerinckiaceae bacterium
TGGCGCATCGAGCGGTTGGCACATCCAAGATCTTCGTCGCAGAACTCGACCTGGCGCGTTTCCATCTCCAGAAAGCCATTGACCTCTACCGGCCTGACGAAGACGAGGTTGATTTGGTCAAGGTCGGCCCGTCGCATCAGATCGTCAATGCGATGGTTGGCGTTGCGGAATTATATGCGCTGGATGGTGACTTTGATCAGGCCCGCCAATGGCAGAGTCGAGCGATGGCGATGGCGCGAAGCTCAGGCTGGGTCAATCCACAGTTTAACGCGCTGCTGTTTGCAGGCTGCGTCACCTCCTGGCTCATGCATGATCAACAGGAGTTGGTGAACGTGACCGGGCAAGCACATGCTCTGCAGCTTTTGTATGATCCACCGTTTTGGCGCGGCCATGTCATGCTTTATCGTGGCATGGTGCTGCTGCTGGAAGGCCATGCCCAGCGCGGGATTGCTCTGGCCCGTGAGGGCCAAAGGCACATGGATGAGGTTCGCGCCTATTGGAATGCGTGGCAGGTGCAATTTGCCGAGGCCTGCCTGATGCGCGGACACCTTGATGAGGCCGCGCACTGGCTGACCACAGCAGTGGAATTGCGCGACGACGGGCGGGGCTATCTGACGATGGAGGCCGAGATCGTGCGGCTTTCCGGCGAACTGGCGCTGCGCCGCGATGGCGACTTGGCGGCGGCCCAGGTTGCCTTCAGCGAAGCCGCAGCCATCGCCCGCCGCCACGGCACAAAATTATTCGAGCAACGCGCCCTTGCAGCATTGGCGGCGTTGCCCTCAACAGATTGAACGCCGCCTTGCTTATGCTTGGCGGGCATCGCCATCGGATTGGAGCGTTGCCCAGTGTGTTTCGAGCCGCAGGCGGGCGATCCTGTCGATTTCTGCCAGCGCGCGTGCTTGTTCTTCGACCGGGCTATGGCTGAGGCGCTGTTCAAACGCTGCCAGGATGTCAGCCTTGTTGACACCACGCACGGCCATGACAAAGGGCATGGCAAATTTATCGCGATAGGCCTGGTTCAGCGCGGCGAAGCGGGCGCGCTCATCGGGCGTCAGCCGGTCGAGCCCGGCGCTGGCCTGCTCTTCACCCGATTGCGGTGTGAGGTCGCCGGCAGCGGCGAGTTTACCGGCAAGATCAGGGTGCGCCAGAATCAGTGCCCGCTTCTGCGCCGACGTCATAGCCGCTGCCGCGCGGGCCAGCGCGTCGGCCAGGCCTGCGGCGGTGTGCTGGTCGTGCCCAAGCCCCGCCCGATGCGCCGCTTCGGCAATATGCGGACTGTGCTCATAGACGCCGCCAAACACCTCGACAAACAGGGCGCGCGGCATGTGGCCTGGACGGTAGCCGCCGCGCGGCGGATGGGTGGCGATCCAGTGACGGGCGATATCCAGCCGCGTGGCCACATAGACCCGGGCGTGGCTGGCCACGTAATCCAGAAAGCGCTTCACCGCCGCGCTTCGCCCAGGACGCCCTGCAAGACGGCAATGCAGGCCGATCGACAGCATTTTGGGGTGCGTCGCGCCTTCTTCATAGAGCGTGTCGAAACTGTCCTTCAGATAGGTGAAGAACTGGTCGCCCTCGGTAAAGCCCGATCCGGGGGCAAAACGCATGTCATTGGCATCAAGCGTATAGGGCACGATGAGCTGCGGCCCGTGCGGCGCTTCCATCCAATAGGGCAAATCATCGGCATAGGCATCGGCGAGATAGACAAAGCCCTGCTCTGCCGCACCAAGGTCAAGCGTATTGACGGAGGAGCGGCCCTGATAGAAGCCCAGGGGCCGCGTGCCGGTCAATTTCGTTTGCAGCGCGATGGCGCGGGCTATGTGCTGGCGCTCTTCAGGGGCAGCGACATGGCGGTAATCAATCCATTTCAGGCCGTGGGTGGCGATTTCCCAGCCCGATTCCTGCATGGCGGCTACCGCTTCGGGATTGCGCTCCAGCGCCGTGGCGACGCCAAACACCGTGACCGGCACCTTGCGTTCGGAAAACAGCCGCCACAACCGCCAGAACCCGGCGCGTGCGCCATATTCGTAGATTGATTCCATGTTCATGTGGCGCTCGCCAGGCCACAGCTCGGCACCGGGGATTTCCGATAAAAACGCTTCGGAGGTCGCATCGCCATGCAGGATGTTGCGCTCGCCGCCCTCCTCATAATTGATGACAAACTGCACGGCGATGCGGGCCTCGCCCGGCCATTTTGCCAACGGCGGCAGGCGGCCATAGCCAACAAGATCACGCGGATAGGGAACGTCAGTCATGGGTGATCATCCGCGCCGTGGTGAATTTCTCGGGGAAGGATAACCAGAAACAGAGTGTTTGCCCAGCCTCGTGATCGACGGGAGGAAGGCGCAGCGCCGGCTCGCTTGCAATGTCGCGTCGTCGTCCGCCGGTGTCACATCTGGTCGAAATCAACCCTGACCTGCGCGGTTGTGGGATGGGCCTGGCAGGTGAGGATAAAGCCCTTCGCCAGTTCCCAATCTTGCAGGGAAAAATTCTGATCCATGGTGGCCGCGCCTTCCACCAGTCGCGCCCGGCAGGTCGAGCACATGCCGCCCTTGCAGGCAAAGGGCAGATCAATGCCAGCCCGCAGGGCGCCATCAAGGATGGTTTCGCCCTCGCTCAGCCCGATTTCACGGGTTTTGCCATCGGCAGTGATGGTGGCGCTATAGGCCGCTGGCGCGCCCGCCGCTGGTTTGGCGCGCTGGCGCGGCGCGCCGCCAAGACTGGAGACAAAACGCTCGGTGTGGATTTTGGCGGGGGCGACTCCGGCCTGTTGCAGTGCCGCCTCGGCAGCGACGATCATCGCCTCGGGGCCGCAGATGAAGGCTTGGTCGATCAGGCTCGCGGGCACGACATGGCGCAGCCAAAGGTCGATTTTTGCGCCATCAATATGGCCGTTGAGGCCGTCAATATCCTGCTCTTCGCGGGACAGTACGTGCAGCAGGGCGAGGCGATCCGGGAAGCGATCCTTGAGGTCAGCCAACGCTTCGCCAAACAGCACGCCCTCTGAACTGCGGTTGCCATAGAACAGGAAAACCCGGCTGTCCGGCTCGCTCGTCAAAATATGGGTGATGATTGACATCAGCGGCGTGATGCCTGAACCGGCCGCAAAACCGGCGTAAGTCTGGCCGTTGTGCATCGCGCCCTGGCCAAACCGCCCGGTCGGCATCATCACATCCAGCCCGTCGCCAGCCTTGGCGCGGGCGTTGAGGAAGCCGGAAAACACGCCATCCTCAACGAGCTTGGCGGCAATGCGCAATTCGCCGCTTGAGGGCGCGCTGCAGATGGAATAGGAGCGCCGCACCTCCTCGCCTGCAAGGGTGGCGCGCAACGTCAGATAATGGCCGGGGTCAAAGGCATAGGCGGCAGCCAGCGTCTCAGGCACCGAAAATGCGATAGACACCGCATCGGCGGTTTCGCGGCGTACATCGCTGACGACGAGGTGGTGAAAACGTGGCGGGGCGGTCATGGTGCGCGCATCGCTGGGCCTCAATGGCATTTGAAATGATCGAAAGGCTCGCGGCAGGCCAGGCAACGCCACAGCGCCTTGCAGGCGGTCGAGCCAAAATGCGAGATTTCGCCCGTGTTGGTGGAGCCGCAGAGCGGGCAGGCAACCGGCGCATCGTTGCCGCGCGGGCCGGGCGGCGCGATGCCGAAAGCTTGCAGCTTGGCGCGGCCTTCCGCGCTGATCCAATCAGTCGTCCAGGCGGGGCTGAGCGTGGTCTTGATGCGCACCGGCCCGAAGCCGGCTTCGGCCAAAGCCAGACTGATATCCATCCCCATGGTATTCATCGCCGGACAGCCGGAATAGGTTGGGGTGATGGTGACTTCGACACCCGTCCCGGAGGCGGCAACGTCGCGGATGATGCCAAGATCGCCCAGGGTCAGCACCGGCAGTTCCGGGTCGGGCACCGCTTCGGCAATCGCGCGGGCTTTATCGTGGGCAAGGTTGCTCACCACTGCGCCGCCGGATAAGTGCGCTGCATATATTGCAATTCTGCCAGGAGGTGGCCCATCGCCTCGCCATGGTGACCGCGCCGCCCGCCCTGCTGCGAAAATGGCGTTGTCGGCAAAGAAATGCCAGCTTCCGCCGCGACGGCTTTGACACGGCCAAGCCAGGGGGCGCGCAGGGTTTCGGGGTCACAAGCGACGCCCGCCGCGATCAGCGCGGCTTCGTCCGGCTCGCTGGTCAGCATTTCGCCCGCATAGGGCCACAGCAGGGCCAGCCCGGCTTGCGCGCGTTGATGGCTTTCTGGCGTGCCATCGCCGAGTCGCACCACCCAGGCTGCGGCGTGGCGCAGATGGTAGGCGACTTCCTTCACCGCCCGCGCGGCGATGGCGGCGAGTTGCGCATCCTTTGAGGCGGTCATCCTTTGCCACCACAGGTCCATGAAGGCGCTGTAAAGCCAGACCCGGACGATGGTGCGGGCAAAATCGCCATTGGGCTGCTCGACCAGCAGCAGGTTGAGGTAATCAGCCGGATCGCGCAGGTAGGCATAGGCGTCTTCATCATGTCCGGCACCCTCGACGACCCCGGCATAGGCATAGAGCGCCCGTGCCTGGCCCAAAAGGTCCAGCGCGATATTGGCCAGCGCCATGTCTTCTTCCAGCATCGGCGCGTGGCCGCACCATTCCGAAAGCCGGTGGCCGAGCACCAAAGCATCATCGGCACGGCGCAAGATGAAGCGCAGCAGGGGGTCGGTGGCGAGCGCGATGCTGGTGGCGGGCATCACATATGACCCACTTCGTCCGGCACTTCATAGAAGGTCGGATGACGATAGATTTTGTCGCTGGCCGGATCAAACATCATGGCCTTGTCGCCGGGATCGGAGGCGACCAGGCTGGCTGAAGGCACCACCCAGATTGACACCCCCTCGTTGCGCCTTGTGAAGAGATCGCGCGCGGCATCCAGCGCGCTGGTGGCATCGACCGCGTGCAGCGAACCGACATGCCGGTGCGCCAGCCCCGTGCGGCTGCGGATGAACACTTCCCAGAGCGGAAATCTCGGGGTTGCCATGCTGTGCTCCCTGGTTACTTTTCTGATTCAGGCGGCTCGTTTGGCCTGTTTGGATGCATGAGCCAGCGCTGCTTCACGCACCCAGGCACCCTCATCATGGGCTTTGCGCCGCGCGGCCATCCGCTCATTGTTGCAGGGGCCGTTGCCCGCCAGGACCTGCCGGAATTCTTCCCAATCGATGGCACCATGCTGCCAATGGCCGGTTGCCTCATCAAAGCGCAGCGCCGCATCGGGGATAGTCAGGCCAAGAAAATGCGCTTGGGGCACGGTGGCATCAATGAATTTCTGGCGCAGCTCGTCATTGGAGAAGCGCTTTATTTTCCATAGGGTTGATGTGTCGGAATGCTGGCTTTCCCCATCAGGCGGGCCAAACATCATGAGGCACGGCCACCACCAGCGGTTGAGGGCGTCCTGCGCCATGCGCTGTTGGGCGGGCGTGCCGCGCGCCAGCGTCAGCATGATTTCATAGCCCTGGCGCTGGTGAAAGGATTCCTCCTTGCAGACGCGGATCATGGCGCGCGCATAGGGGCCATAAGAGCAGCGGCAGAGCGGAATCTGGTTCATGAGCGCCGCGCCATCGACCAGCCAGCCAATCGCCCCAATGTCAGCCCAGGTCGGGGTTGGGTAATTGAATATCGAGGAATAGCGGGCCTTGCCGGCCAGGAGATCATCATAGAGCTGCTCGCGCGTGGCATCCAGCGTCTCTGCGGCGGCGTAAAGATAAAGCCCGTGGCCACATTCATCCTGCACCTTGGCCAGCAAGGCCACCTTGCGCCGCAGGGTGGGCGCGCGGGTGATCCAGTTGCCCTCGGGCAACATGCCGACAATCTCGGAATGGGCGTGCTGGGAAATCTGGCGCACCAAGGTGCGACGGTAGGCGGCGGGCATGGCGTCATTGGGTTCAATGCGCTGCTCGCCATCAATGCGGGCCTGAAACCGCGTGAGCGCCGCTTCGTCGCCAACAGCATGGACGGCGGCTTCCGGCTCATGCGTCAAGCCCTGTGTGTACATGGCCACATCCTTAAGGTTCAGGCCCGAAAAATAGGAAACTATTTTGCAGAAGTCAATGAATTTAAGTAACAGATGCAATCAACCCTCAAACCGGCTCTGGTTTGCCAGCGAAGGCGGCAAAGCAGTTCCGTTGCTGGTTGTGGCTTGGCGGTCAAGCCAGCTTTCGGCCGGCTGGAACAACTGCGCATAAAGCCGGGCACCAAGACTGCGGGCCTGGGCGCTGGGCCAGTCTTCCGGCAAAAGCACCGAAGGCAGGTGCGGATCACGCAGCGCGATACGACGGTATTCATTGATCAGGAGCACGCGCGCCAGCATCGCCTGCGCATCATCGAGATTCACCCCGTTGGCGATTTCAGAGGCGAGCGGCGCAAAGGCGGTGATGAAATCGCGATAGTGTCCACCCAGCGCTTGCAACGGCCAGGAACGCGCGGCCAGGCTCCGCAATGTGACGGCATCGCCGCGGGCTGCGAGGCGCAGCAGGTCTGGCATCGGCGGCAGTTCGGCTTCGATATGCGGCGTGATCCACACGCCAGCTTGCGGCGAGCCATACCCCTTTTCGGCAAGTTCGGCGGCCAGCGTGCCGGTTCGCGAAGCGCCGGGCACCAGCAGCAGGGTCAATTCCGGCGTCGCCGCGGGCGCCGGCGGTGCGTAAATCCGCACGGCGGCGCTTGCGAACACATCATGACCATGCGGGCTGAGACGATAAAAACTGTTGCGCCCGCGCTTCTCGCGGGTGAACCAGCCGTCCCGCACGAGACGCGACAGGGCAGTGCGCACTGCGCCCGCATCAATCGCCAGGCCTGCACAAAAGGCGGTGAGCGTCGAGAGATCAGCCTCGCCGCCCCGCGGCACAATGGCATCGCCGAAAAACGAAATCACCAGCGACCACGTCCGCGAAGGCCGGCCACGGACATGGGCGATGATGCTGTCGATCGCGGTGGAAGTCATGCCGCTAATGCGATCAAGATGCTTTCAGGGCGCACCGAAGGGTGTCCCTTCACACCAGCATCTTGCCCTTCTCGTCGATGACGTCGCCGATGTTGGCGTCACTATCGGGCATGATCATTTCATTATGGGCCTTGCCTGAAGGAATCATCGGCAGGCAATTTTCGTTCTTGTCGACGAGGCAATCGAAAATCACCGGATGCGGCGAATCGATCATCTGCATGATCGCGGCATCAAGCTTGGCCGGGTCGCCGCAGCGAATGCCAACGGCGCCGTAGGCTTCCGCCAGTTTCACAAAATCGGGCAAAGCCTCCGAATAGCTTTCTGAATAGCGCCCGCCGTGCAGCAACTCCTGCCACTGGCGCACCATGCCCATATATTCATTGTTGAGGATGAAGATTTTGACCGGCAGGCGATATTGCAGGGCCGTCGACATTTCCTGCATGTTCATCAGGATCGACGCTTCGCCGGCAATATCGATCACCAGGGCCTTGGGATGGGCCATTTGCACGCCAATGGCGGCGGGCAGGCCATAACCCATGGTGCCGAGCCCACCGGAGGTCATCCAGCGGTTGGGCTTTTCAAAGTGATAATGCTGGGCGGCCCACATCTGATGCTGGCCCACCTCCGTGGTGATGAACGTGTCACGGTCTTTGGTCAGTTCATAAAGGCGCTGCACGGCATATTGCGGCTTGATGGTTTTATCGGAGCCGCGAAAGCCAAGCGAATTGCGGGCGCGCCAGATGTCGATCTGCGTCCACCAGGCTTTCAGCGCGGATTTATTGGGCTCCATCGCCTGTGTGCGCCACAACCTGACCATGTCTTCCAGCACATGGCCGCAATCGCCCACGATCGGCAGATCAACCTTTACGTTCTTGTTGATTGAGGAGGGGTCGATGTCGATGTGGATTTTCTTCGAGCCCGGCGAAAACGCATCGAGCCTTCCGGTGATGCGGTCGTCAAAGCGCGCGCCAACGCAGATCATCAGATCGCAGTCGTGCATCGCATTATTCGCTTCATAGGTTCCGTGCATCCCGAGCATTCCAAGCCATTGCTTGCTGGACGCAGGAAACGCGCCGAGGCCCATCAAGGTGGACGTCACCGGAAAGCCGGTGAGGCCCGCCAGTTCGCGCAGCAGGGTCGAGGCATGGGGGCCGGAATTGATCACGCCACCGCCGGTGTAAAACACCGGGCGTTTGGCTTTCGCCATCATCGCCAGCGCGTGCTTGATCGCGTCGGCATCGCCCTTGAGCTGAGGATGATAGGTCTTGTGCTGGCTGTTTTTCGGAAAACTGTAGGTGCCCAGGGCAAACTGCACGTCCTTGGGGATGTCGATCACCACCGGGCCGGGGCGGCCGTGGCTGGCGATGTAAAACGCCTCATGCAGGATGCGCGGCAAATCCTCGATGCGCCGCACCAGATAATTGTGCTTGGTGCAATGGCGGGTAATGCCGACCGTGTCGCATTCCTGAAAGGCGTCGTTGCCGATGAGGTGCGTCGGCACCTGCCAGGTGATGACGACCAGCGGGATTGAATCCATCAGCGCATCGGTGAGGCCGGTGACGGTGTTGGTCGCCCCTGGGCCGGAGGTCACCAGCAGCACGCCGACCTTGCCCGAGGAGCGGGCATAGCCTTCGGCGGCATGGGCCGCGCCCTGCTCGTGGCGCACCAGCACGTGCTTGACGAAATTATGCTTGAACAAGGCGTCATAGATCGGCAGCACAGCACCGCCGGGATAACCAAACAGCGTGTCAACGCCCTGGTCTTTCAGGGCCTCCACCACCATCTCCGCGCCGGTCATCTGCTTTGCCATCGTCTTTGCTCCGGGGTTTCATCTGGCTTTGCCAGAAATCTGGACAATAAAAAAGCCCCTTAGAGGGGCTTGGGTCATGCGCCATCGTGGGAAAACGAACCTCAGGTTCGTCCCAAAAATGGCGCGCGCGGTACGAGAAGAATTTTCACGCGTCGATCTAGGCCCGGAAGGGCCAGCAAGTCAATGGGGTTTTGCGGGAGTTTTGCGGGTCAACTGGCCTTTGGCATTGCACATTGGGCCAAACTGCGCTGAATTCGGCGACATGATTATTTCGCCTCATGACATTGGCGCGCCGCCGCCTGATGGTCGCCAGTCCGAAACCGCCTTGATGGTGGCGCGCGGGGTGCGGCGGTTGTTGCGCCAGCAGGGCTTTTCAAGCCTGCCGGAAGTGGCGCTGATGTCGGGGCGGCGCGCCGATATTCTTGCTCTGGCACCAGATGGCACGCTGCATATCATTGAAATCAAATCTTCCGTGGCCGATTTCCGCGCCGATCAAAAATGGCGCGATTATCGCGCCCATTGTGACCGGCTTTATTTCGCCATTCCTCAAATTGTGCCCCTTGCCATCATGCCTGCCGACGCGGGGTTGATCGTCGCTGATGCCTATGGCGCCGCGATCATCCATGAAGCTCCGGAGCACCGTTTGCCTCCAGCGACGCGGCGCGTGGTGCTGCTAAGGTTTGCGCAACTGGCCGCCGACCGGCTGCATCAGCTCTGGGATCCAGGTTCGGGAACCCCAGCCTGAAGATCGAGCGCAGGGTTGGCGCGCTGGCGATGCAACCCGGCGCAAGGAAAATCAGACTGATCGAAAATTTATACGCAGATGTTCATGAAATTGCAGGCTTTGCGGCGCATTTTCCGAAATGACGCAAGAGGAATGCGGGTTGAAGCATGAATACTATTGCAGGAACCGCCATCTTCACGGTCATTGCGGCCGTGGTCGCATCGCAGGTGCTGTCGCACACCAATTGGAACGAGATCAAGCCTGCACCACCCGCCGCCGCAATCCCTAATAATGACCGCGTCGCAGCACCACTGCCAAGCGCCAATCACGCCACAGCCTCCCTGTGGGCCGGCCCAACCGGCAATTTCATGGGCCATGCCACCATCGACGGTGCGGATGTGGCCATCATGATTGACACCGGGGCCAGCTTTGTTGCCCTCACCCATCATGATGCCGTCAATATGGGGATAGCGCCGCAGCCGGGCGATTACCGCCTCGCGCTGAGCACCGCCAACGGGGTTGCCTATGCCGCCCAGGTTCATCTCGATTCGATCGAGATTGGCAACGTGCGGGTTGATGATGTGCCAGCCATCATCGCGCAGCCTCATGCGCTCGGTCGCTCGCTGATCGGCATGAATTTCCTGCGTCGCCTGCGGAACTTCAAAGTGCAGGGCAATCAGATCAAGCTCACGCAGTAATCCTGGCGAGCCTTTAATCACGGCAAGCCTTTTGTCAGGGAATCATGATGGCCATGGCATGTCGCCATGGCTTGTTTCCGTGAGAGACTGCAGGAGAGTTCAACACCCCTGTGCAGGTCTGAAAGCTTCCTGCGCAATTTCGAGCCCCAGCAAAGGTGTTCGAGCGAGGCAAAGGCGGCATTTGTGACGCCTCACGGGGTATTCAGGGGGCAGATGTTTTCAGTGTAGGTTGTGCCGCCCGCATACGCGAGTTGCGGAAAGTTGCGCGGCGCTTCCGTATTTATCCGCTTCATGACGATCAAAGGCGGCGAATGATATTGACCGAGAGGCGTTTTAAAATTGATGTTGAACGGCGTTGGGTAATTATAGACCAGATCAACAATAAGAAGCGAGCCGCCCTGCACCAGGCTGCCATGCAGCGTCGTGGGGCTAGGGCCAACCGTGTCCCCGGTCAGCGTCAGAGCTGTTGAACAAGGGCGCAGATTGGCCTTGGTACCGGTGGTGACTGACCAGTCGACCATGGCATTGTAGGTCGTCGAACCTTGCGCAATCGGCACGAATGTAACACTCGTCAAGGTTATGCTGAGCTTTCCCCCGGCGATATTGAAGGGGAACATCATTGGCGTTGCCGCCTGGAAAATGGCGTCAAAATCACTATCTTGCAGGTTCTTCGAGACTTCGGCGCTCAGCAGCAACCCCATCTCCAGGGCAACGTCTCCCAATTTATGGCCTGCTGTCACGGCGATGGTTGTTTCCGCTGATCCGAAATACATCAGCATCATCAATGGAAAGACCAACGCGAACTCAACGGCCGCGATGGCTTTTCTGTCGCCATGAAAGCGACGAAGCCGCTTAAGAAGCCGGTTTGGCATGGTCTTCACTCTCGGCGAGCGGGGGAGGAAAGAATTTGGCATCGGTCAGCAGCCCGGCCAGGTTGTCGTCGTTGCGAATGGCTCATTACGTAAAACCGACGAGCTTTCGAGCATGCGAACATAATTTCCATTGCTGTCTTTTGTCTGGCTCGCACTGGAAATGCCAACATTGGTCACCCATCCTATCAGCACGGGAAAAAGCGTCGGGAGCGGATAGTTCACGCTCAGCATCACATAATTGGAACCGGCGCCAGGGCAGAACTTCAAAGTCCCATTCGGGCCGAAGATCGAAGCGGGATCAGACGAAGCAAAATCCGGCAGGACACGAAGGTCGACTTGCAGCTTTGAACAATTCATATACGACGGCAGTGTGCTGTTCGCACCGCAGAGCACCTGTGCGACGAAGCTGGGTGCATCGACAATGGCGCTGTTATTCTGGATCTGGCCGGTCATGATTTGTTTGGCGGCGTCGGCAACTGCCGTGTCCAGCGCCGCCTGGCTGAACAGGACATAGCCATTCAGAAAAATCCCCATCAGGACGCCAAAGAAGGGGATAGCCAACATACCAAATTCAAGGGCTGTGACACCGCTCTGGTCACGCAGGAAACGGATGCTGCCACGCCTGGTCGCTTTGCGTAGTCTTGCCCCAAAGCCCTCAGCCATTTCACCACCTCACGCAACGCCACGCTTAGAAAATCAAAGATTCCAGATCGGTGACCAGACATAACAGTGAAAGTTTTATATCCGGTTACTGGTACTTCGGCCCTCCCTATGAGTCAGTTAAGAAAAATTTAACCAGCCCATTGCCTGCAGTTTAATGCGCGTTTTGTGTTGCTGAAGTTTGCGAGGTACTGTTTCCGCTTGAATCGGCATTATGCTGGGCAATCTGGCTGTCAATGTTTTGGTTAAACGCCTGCGCATCACCGATAGTCACGGTCGGCTGGCAATGCGGGTTGCAGTAATAGGTCATGCGGGCCAAGCCATTCTGCAGCAGCAATTTATTATGCAACGCCTGATTGACCTCAATTTCGCTTGTAGCGATCTGGTTGCCCTGATCATCCAGCGCAATCACGTTGGTTTCGCCATAGCTTTTGCCGGTGATGACCATTGTGTTGATCCGTTTCAGCAAAGTCACATCGGCAATGGCCGGATTGCCCACCACCAGGGTGTGCACACCAACCGGTACCTTGATGAGGGTCGCCTGATCGATTTTCACCCGTGCCACCGGAACCAGTGCATCGGCATGCGCGAAAGTGGCCAAAGGTGCAGGCAACAGGGCAAGCACAAACAGGGCCGCACGGCTGCGGTTGAAAAGGGACGGCATGGCAGGCTCCTGTCGAAACACTCGTTGAAGTGCAGTAAAGCGCCAAAATGGTGAAAAATGTCTGAAAGCCGCTTAACTTGGCGGGACAGGCGACTTTGCTGACGCTACTGCGACCGCGTGGCTGGCCATGGCGGTCAACCTGTCTTAAAAATGCCACCTCCGCCGTGAAGAGCGGTGATCGAGGGCTTGTGATGCTGCTGCGAGGAATTTTAGTGACTTTGGCTTTGCTGATCGCGGCACCGCGAACGGCGTCGGCGGATCCTGTCTTGAAG